>JAESQQ010000751.1 GCA_016765095.1 Planctomycetota bacterium
CCGCGTCGAGCGACTCGGCGCGCGCGAGCTCGATCGCAGCCCGAGCGACACGACCCTCCGGCGTGTTCGGCTCCCCCTCCGGCGCGGGGGCCCCCTCCACGAACCTCAGGAGCTGATCGTGCGCTCGGATGGTGGCCAAGGCCCTCGTCCCCTTGCCGGTGAAGGGCTCCGACCAGGCCAGCTTTCCCTCCCACACGGTCAGCTCGTCCCGAGTGAAGGTGGGCCGGCTGGGCTGGCGCCCGACCCCGGTCCCGATCCCGTAGGCGTATGGCTGGAGATGCTCCTTGGCCCAGACTTCATAGCTCGCCGCCCGCGAGATCGCGACCGAGCGGAGCCCTAAGAACCCACCGCTAATGACGAGCGCGAAGGACAAGAACACCGAGGCGTGAACCCGAGTTCGTGTCCGTCCCACGCCTCGGCGATAGCGAGACCAGAACCGACTCCAGCTGCTCTGAGGTCGCGCGAGGACCGGTTCGCCCGCGGCCGCGCGGCGAAGGTCGGCCGCGAAGGCCGCCGCCGAGGAATAGCGAGCCGCAGGGTCCTTGGCTATCGCTTGGAGACAGATCGCCTCCAGGTCCGGCGAGATCCCCTCGCGGACCTGACTCGGGCGGGCAGGCTCCGTCATCAGGAGGTTCTTGATCACCGAATGGACCTGGCCCTCAAAGGGCGGCCGGCCCGCCAACCCGCAATAGAGGACCGCACCTAGGGCGTAGACGTCGGCCAGGCCGTCGACAGGCGCGGTGCTGTCGGCCTGCTCAGGCGCCATGTAGGAAGGCGTCCCGAGCAAATCCCCCTCCTGGGTCAATCGCTCGAGGGTGGTGTCTTGAGCGAGGCCGAAGTCCGCGAGCTTGGTCACGTCCTCAGGCGTGACCAGAATGTTGGCGGGCTTGAGGTCGCGGTGGACGATCCCCTCGGCGTGGCAGATCGCGAGGGTGTCCGCGACCGGGGCGAGGAGGGCCACGAGTCGCGCTGCGTCGAGGGGGTCGTCTTCCTCGAACACCTTGGCCAGGTCCCGGCCCTCCACGAGCTCCATTGCGCAGTAGGGCACGCCCTGGTGGGTCCCATAATCGTAGACCCGCACGACCCCGCTGGTGTGGTCGACGCGGGCGCCGAGCTGAGCCTCGCGCTCGAATCGCTGAAGGCTCACGGCGTCGGCGAGGCCGGGGAGGATCAGCTTGAGCGCCACCGGGCGCGAAGTCTGGAGATCGGTCGCGCGATAGACCGCGCCCATTCCGCCTTCGCCGAGCTCGCTCTCCAGCCGGTAGCGCTCAGCGACGACGCCCCCCAACCCGGGAAAGCCTCCACTGACGTCGCTCGACTCGGAGAGGGTGGGCGGCCGCTGGGTTTGGGCCGCGAGGTTGGGCGACGCCTCCTCGGCTTCCGCCCACAGCGCTCGGGCCTCCCCCTCGCTGAGGTGGCCAGCGCTCACGAGCGCCTGGCCCAGTCGCACTCCGGGCGGGAGGGACTGGAACACCTCCACCAGGAGAGCTTGGGGGAGACGCCCCCTGGCCGTTAGAAACCGAGCGAAAGTCGCGTCGTCCATGCAGGGCCCAGCCTAGCTCCGAGGGCTCCAGAGATCGAGGTCTGAAGGCGTTTGAGCCCCCGATGCCGGCCGTATCCGGGGGCGCCCGCCAGGGAAACCTGCGGGGTCTCCCGCGAGGCCCCGCTTGCCTCCCGGGCGACCCGTGCCAGAATCGACCCAGGACGGGGCCAGGGGGCGCTCGGCCCAACCCTAGGAGGTCAGGTGGCGAACAAGGTCGAGAAGCGTTTTCTCAAGGCCATTCGCAGCTCCGGGATCGTGCCCGAGAGCGACCTCGACCGCGCGCTCAAGGTCCAAAAGCTCGCCGCCTCTCGCGGTCGGAGCCTCCCGATTGATCGCGTCCTGCTCAAGCTTCAGATCTTGGATCGCGATCAAATCCTGGGGCTCTGGCGCGCCCTGCGCTACTACGTCTGGCGCAAGGAAGACAAGCGCTACGTCAAGGTCGCGGTCCAATCGGGAATCCTGACGCCCGAGCTCGGCGCGCAGTGCCTCCGCGAGCAGAAGGAGGCCTACAAGCAGGACAACGCCCTGGTGCGTGTCAACGAGATCGCCCGCCAACGCGGCTACGTCGAAGGCAAGGAGGACCGAGCGCTGGTGCGGGCCCTGCGCGAGAAATACGAGGAGCTGACGCTCGTCCCCGTCGGCGACGACCGCGCGGCGCAGCCTTACGAGCGCGGCTCCGAGAAAGCCGCGCGCAAGTCCGACGGGAAGTCCTGGAAGGACAGCGCGCGCTTGAACGACCTCGTGGACCTCCAGCAGTTCGTGACGACCTCGGGCGAAGGGGCCGGCGTCTCGGACGAAGACTTGGACGCGCTCTGGGAGGAGGCCGACCTAGACGACGTCGAGCTCGACTCCCAAGCGATAGAGATCGCCCGGACCCCTCTCTTCGACGACTCGGACGAGAGCGCGGACCCGCTCTCGTTCTAGCTCCGGGGCGTCAGGCGGAGCCTGAGCCGACCGCCCGGCCGGAGCGTCGTGCCCGGCTGAGGACGTGGCGCCTTGCCGACCAGTTGGAGTCGGAACCGCTCGAGGATCCGCGCCAAGGTCAACAGGATCGAGAGGTCTGCGAAGGGCTTGCCAATGCAGAGCCGGCGGCCAGCCCCGTAGGGGAAGTAGGTGAACTTCCCCGGCGGGGGGGCCCCAGGCGCCCAGCGCTCGGGGTCGAACCGGAGCGGATCGCTCCAGAGCCCAGGGTGGCGGTGGACCACCCACTGGCTGATCAAGACGGGGGAGCCCTTGGGGACGCTGAACCCGCCGAGCACATCGTCTTGGTAGGGCGTGCGGACAAAGACCCAGGCCGGTGGGTAGACGCGCATGCTCTCGCGGAGGACCTGCTCGGTGTAGGTCAGGCCCCGGATTCGCTCCTCGGGGGCGGGGGCCGGCCCAAGGCTCGCGGCTTCGCTCGCGACGCGCTCGGCGACCTCGGGGTGCTGCGCGAGGAGCAACAGGGTCCAGACGATCGCACCCGCGGTCGTGTCGTGGCCAGCCACAAACGCCGTCATGATCTCGTCCCGCGCCTGGCGATCGTCCATTCCACCCGCCTCGTCTGAAGCCAGCAGGAGCCGGTCGAGGAGGTCTTGGGGCGCGCCCGCGGCGGGTTCGCCGCGTTCGCGGCGGGCTTTGATCCGGCCGAACACGACGCGATCGAGAGTCGCGAGGGCTCTGCGGAATCGGATCCGACGCGGAGTGGGGATCCCCGCGGGGATCGGAATCAGGGTCCAGGCCGCAGCGTTCACGTAGAGATTGGCTTCGACCAAGGCGCTCGCTAGGGCTCGCTGATCCGCCTCGCTCAGGCTCCCACCGAACAACCCACCGAAGATCAGGCGCTGGGTCAAGGCGCTCACGTCCGCGACGGCCTCGACCGGCTTGCCTCGGGCCGCTGCCTGAGCCCAGGCCTCTAGCGTGGGGACCAAGGCCGCCTCAAGGGTCGGAATCAGCTCAGCCAGCCGCTTGCGCTGGAAGCTCGGCTGACAGAGCCGACGCTGGCGCTGCCAGAACTCGCCCTCGCTCGTGGCGAGGCCCTCCCCCATAAGCGGCTTGGCGGCGGCCAGGCCTTCCCCCTTCCAGTAGTTCCCAGCGTTGTCCTGGAGCACGCGCTGAATCGGCTCAGGTCCGCTCAGCAGGAAGAGTGTGAACTTGCCGAGGCCGACGCGCGCCACGGGCCCGTGGTCGCGGGAGACCTCGCTAAAGAAGCGGAGGGGGTCGCGCCAGATCTTGGGCATCACGCCGACCAGCGGATAGCCGCGAGGTCCGGGAGGGAGTGGAGGAGGCGCGCTCATGGGGCGCTAGCTTACCCCTCGCTCTGCCTGAGAGGCCCGCCAGCCGAGGTCGGACCGTCTAGTGCTGCCACCACAAGTTGCGATAGACCCAAGTGCTTTCGTTGGGGAGGGGTTTACAGCTCCTGAGGTAGCTACGGTTAAGTGCGCGGGAGGCTCCAGAGGGGCCGAGCGGCAAGGTCTGGGGGC
>JAESQQ010000752.1 GCA_016765095.1 Planctomycetota bacterium
GCTCGAGGCCGAGCGCCTCGAGGGCCGCCTCCAGGACTCGCGGCGAGGGTTTGAGCGCCCCGAGGGTCTCGCCGGCGTAGAGCGCTTGAAAGCGCCGAGCCAGGCCGAGGGCCTCGAGCTTGCCCTGGCCCTCGTGATCCGAGCAAACCACGAGCGGGAGCCCGCTCGCGCCCAAGGCCTCAAGGAGCTCGGGGATCCCAGCCCGCGGGCCCGCGGCCCCGATCGCGGGGACCCACCAGCGTGCCTCGAGCGCTCGCAGCACCTCGGGAGAGTCGATTCCTGGGAGCGCGCTTAGGTCGCCCCCTGCCTCGCGCGCCTGCTGATACGCGGCCCGCGCGCGGAGCAGACGCCGCAGCTCGCCGGCCACTCGAAGCGGACGCCAGGCTCGGCCGATCGCGAGCCAGCGAACCGCGCGCTTCATGGCAGGGAGCTCGTAGAGCGTCCCGTCGAGGTCGAAGCTGACCGCTCTCACGCCGGCGAGCTGCTCGCGTGTCAACTCGACGCTCATGCCTCGTCCCCAGACGACTGCGCTTCGTCGCCTTCACTCGCCGAAGCCTCTACTTTCTTCTCTTCTTCCCTCTGCGAACTCTGAGAACTCTGCGCTACTTCTTCACCTCCACCAGCCACGGCACCCGCCACCCCAGCGCCCTCGCCCTCACTCGGAGTCTCGTCCCCGAGCACGAGCAGCGCCGGCAAGAGCACGAGGTCGCCCACGATCCCAGTCACCAAGGTCGCGGCCATGAGAGAGCCCAGGACCCGGTTCGGATTGAAGGCCGAGAGCATCAAGACCGCGAACCCCGTCGCGAGCACAAAGGCCATGAAGAGCATTGCGCGGCCGGTGGTCGCGATCGTGCGTTCGACCGCCTCCCGAGGCGCGAGGCCCCTTTGGCGCTCCTCGTGATATCGAGCCAGGAAGTGAACCGTGTCGTCGACCGCGATCCCAAACACGACCGAGAACACGATCGCAGACGAGATCCGGAGGTCGATCCCGACCAAGCCCATGAACGCCAAGGTGCACAAGAGAGGAAACACGTTCGGGATCACGGCCAGGATCGTGAGGCGAACCGAGCGGAACAAGAGACCGACGAGGAAGGCCACGATCACGAAGTCGAGCGTGAAGCTCGTCATTGAGTTCTCGACCACGGAGTGGTGCGTCCGGTGCGCGAGCCAGGTAAAGCCCTGCACCTCGAGGCGGGCCCGCCCGCCGAACTCCTCAGCGAACGCGACCTTGGCCGCGTCGAGGAACGCGAACGTCGCGTGCGTCCCGCGGTCATAGACCCGGAGTTGGACCCGCAAGAAGCGCCCGCGCTCGTCGAGGGTCTCCGCGAGCGCCTCCTCGCCGAGCATTAGCTCCGTCTGCCCGAGCTCAGCGCGGGTCTGGGGGAGCCCTGACCCGCCGAGCGAACGAGCCCCCAGCGAGAGGTAATCCGCCGCCGAGAGCGACCCCGAGACATAGCTGACTTCCGTCAGTCCCGGCAGGCGCGCCTGAAAGCGCGCCAGCCGCGCGAGGATATCTGGGTCGTAGCGCTCGGGCTCCTGCCCCGCCTCTGGGAGCGGGTGGATCAAGAACGTGAGCGGATAGTTGCCGCCCATTCGCTCCTCGACGGCCGCCCGGGTCCGCACGACCTCGGACTCGGCCGGGAGGTCGTCCACGACACGGGACTCGACTCGCAGTCGAGGAGCTCCGAGGGCGAACAGGGCGGTGATCAGCAGCCCGAGCACGACGACCGTCGTGCGAGGACGATCCATGGCGGCGCGCCCGATTCTGGACACGATCGCGCTCGGGGAAGTCGGCGGAAGCGGGAGCGGCGGCGGGAGGAGCGCCAAACAAGCCGGGATCAGGGTCAGCGAGGTCAGATAGGCAAGCACGACCCCGCTTCCGGTCACGATCCCGAGGTGGGCCAGGATCGGGATCCCAGTCGCCGGGAGCACGAAGAACCCGACCGAAGTCGTGATCGAGGTCATGAGGCAGGCGTGGGCCGTGGCGCGAACCGCGCGGGTGAGCGCCAAGGCCGGCACGGCCTCGTCGACGAGCTCCTCGCGATAGCGCGTCAAGAGGTGGATCGAGTCGGAGATCCCCACGATCAGAACCAAAACCGGGACCGCCGAGCTGAGCAGGTTGAAGGGGATCCCGACCGCGATCTGGAGCGCGACGGTCAAGTAGAGCGCGACCCCCGTCGCGCCGAGGGGAAGGACCACCCCCGCGACGCTCCGAAAAGTCAGCCCGAGGGCGAGCGCGAGGAGAAGCCCGATCAAGAGCACGAACCGCCCCGTGTCCTCGCGCAGGAACTCGCGGTAGGCGATTTGAGTCGCGGGGCCGCCCGTAACCGCGAGCGTCACTCCAGCCTCTTCGAAGGGGGCCAGGGCCCCCTCGACGTGGGCCATGATTTGGGGGTGGTGCACGCCGCCGTAGAACTCGTCTCGAACCCGGACCGCGAACGCGAGCGTGCGGAGATCTGCGGACACGAGGCGCCCGACGTAGGTCGGCTCGCGCCCGATGTACGCACCGAGCCGCTTGAGGCCCACAGCGTCGAGGGCCGCCAGTCGCTCGGCCGTCAGGACCGGACCGACGTAGGTCTCGGCCCCTTCGTCCCGGATCAGGGTCGCGCTCCCGATCCCGAGGACCTCCTCGACGGTCTCGTCCCGAGCCAGCGCCGCTTGAATCGCGAGGGCCTGAGCAGCTCCGTCCGGCGTAAACCAGCCCTCGCGGGTCGCGAACACGAACACCGTGTTGTCGTCCCGCCCAAACTGCTCGCTCAGCTCCTCGTAGCGGCGAAAGGCGGGGTCCTGACTGGGCACGAACTGCTCGACGCCGAACGCAGTCCGCGGCCCGCGCCAGGCGGCCGCTACCCCAGCCCCGAGGCAAACCGCCAGCAACAGAACGAGCGTCAGGACCGGACGAGCGGTCGGGAAGTCGAGGACACGCTGGAGGGACTTGGCTGTCACTGTCCTGCGCCGCTCCTCTCGCTCGACTCGGCCCCCAAGACCTTGAGCGTGCGAGTCAGCCAGGCCAAGAACCCGACTGAGACGAGGCCGGATCCCGTCAAGAGGCCGAAGATCAGGCCGCCGAAGGGGTCTTGGCCGAGCGAGCGGGCGACGTAGGCGCCGAGCAGCGCGAGCGGCGCGGCGAGGCAGACGTAGCGCACAAAGGCCATCACGAGCCCGGGCCCGCCTCGCTGAAGGGCCTCGAACACCGGCCGACTGAGAATGAAGGGGACCGAGACCAAGGCTCCCAGCGGTACGGCATAGCGAATCGCGAAGCTCGCCATGTCGCGCGTCTGAGCCCCGTTGCTCAGCGTCGCCGCGACCCAATCCGCGCCGAACCACGTCAGCGGGCCGACCGCGAGCACGACGTATCCAAACGCGAGGAAGAACGCGTTCTTGAGCTGCCCCCGGACCTCGCCGTAGCGCCCGGCCCCCGCCATTCGAGCCACGAAGGGCAAGATCGCGACCCCGGTCGCGATCACGGGCATTAGCGAGAGCATGATCGCGCGTTGGTAGATCGCGTAGGCCGCGATCGCCGCCGTCGAGTCCTCAAAGCGCGAGAGGACCCAGTTGACCAGGAAGCTCTCGGTGCTCATGAGGGTGTAGGTCAACGCAGAGGGAATCCCCAGCGCGAGCAGCGCCGCCAGGGGACGGTTGTAGAGCCCGGCCGCGGTGTACCCCGGGCGCTTGCCGTAGCGCTTGCGAGGCGGGGGCTCGGTCTTCCAGCGCTCGCGGCGAGCGGCCTCGAGCCGGCGCGCACGGTAGAGGGCGTAGAGCAGGCTGCCGAGCCGGGCGAGGCCCGTCGCGAGGCCGATTCCAAACACACCCCACTCGAATACGAACACGAAGACCGTGTTCAGGATCACGTTTCCGACGCCTGAGATCAGCCCCGCGACCATGGTCGAGCGAGTGTCGTGGTGGGCCTTGATCAGGGAATCCGGCAGGACGGACCAAAACGCGCAGCAGGCGATCCCGACCATGGCGGTCGCCCCATAGACCCGAAAATCGTGCGCGACCCCCTCAGCGAGCCCTAAGTGAGGAGCGGCCCACCAGAGCACGCCGCCCAAGGCCGCAAAGACCACAGAGAGCACGGCGACCATTCCGCCGGCCGTCTTGAGGAGCTGGGCGAGTTGACCCTCGCTCTTCTCGCCGATCGCCTTGCTGAGGTGGCTCGTCAGCGCCGAGCTCGAGCCAACCCAGCAGGCAATGAACACGAACTCGATCGGGAAGAAGAGCCCGATCGCCGCGACCGCCGTGTCGCTCAGCTGGCCCGCGTAGACGACGTCGATCGACGTCAGCAGCGAGCGAAGCGTAAAGCTGATCATCAGCGGCCACGCCAGCCCGATCAGCGACTTCTCGTTTCCTGCCTCTCCCATAGGGAGACGAGTCTAGGGCCTGCCAGGGGGGGGCGCGGAGGTTGGCGCGAAGGGATCTAGAAGCGGGCGCACCGAACGGACCGGGAGCCTAAGACCTCGGGGTAATCTCTCAGCCTGAGTGGAGGCGCAGCGACATGATGGTGTTCGAGGAACGGCCGAGCTGGCTGCAGATCGTGTTGCACCTCCGCAGCAGCGTCTTGACCCGAATCTGGGGTCGTCTCCTCACGACGACGCTGTTCGCGCTGATCGTGACCCAGGCTTTCCAGTTCGAGCTCGTGCCAGGGATCGAGCAGCTCTCGTTGACGGCGGCGCCCTTCTCCTTGATCGGGCTCGCGCTGGGCATTTTCCTCGGGTTTAGAAACAACACGAGCTACCAGCGCTTCTGGGAGGGGCGGATCCTCTGGGGACGCCTCGTCAATACGTCCCGATCCCTGACTCGCCAGGTCCTGACCCTCGCGCAGGCCAGCCCTGAGGACGCAGACGCCCTGGCAGGCTTTCAGCGCGCGTTTGTACACCGCCTGGCGGCCTACGTGCACGCCCTGCGCTTCCACCTCCGCGACGAGCCCGAGGGCTACCGCCGGGACCTCAGTCGCCTCCTGCCCAACGACGACCTCGAGGCCCTCGTTGCCTCGTCCAACCCACCGATCGCGCTGATCCAGACCCTTGGCGAGCGCGCGACCGAGGCCTGGCAGAGGGGCTGGATCGAGTCTTTCCACCTCCCGACCTTCGAAGCCAGCTTGACCAGCCTGACCGACATTCAAGGCGGCTGCGAGCGGATCAGGAGCACGCCGATCCCCTTCAGCTACACGATCCTGATTCACCGGATCGTCGCGGTCTACTGCCTCGCGCTCCCCTTCGGGCTCGTGACCACGACCCACCAGGTGACCCCGCTCGTGGTGCTCCTGGTCAGCTACGCCTTCTTCGGCCTCGACGCGATCGGAGACGAAATCGAGAACCCCTTCGGGTGCGACGACCACGACCTCCCCCTCCAGGCCATGTCGACAATGATCGAGGTCAACGTCCGCGAGCAGCTCGGGGAGACGGACCTTCCGGCGATCCGGAAGCCAATCGACAACGTGTTGAGCTGAGCTTCCCAAACTCTCCCCGCTCCAGAACATGCGGCTTGGCCCCCCAATCGCTACGGTATGAGAGCCACGCCACGGGGCTGGCCCAGAACGTGACGGGGTGCACGCTCCCTGTGCAAAGACTCTCAGATCTTGCATACCAAGCCTGGGCAACACGCCTCCTCGGCGAGGACGTGTTTGCGGGCCGGCGGAGACCTCCGCACGTTTCTCGACGCCCGCGAAACCAGCCGTCTCGAGCCTGCCGAAGCGATCTACACGCTCTTGGCTACCGCCCGCGGACTCGCTGCCCTCCACGCCGCCGACGTCATTCACCGTGACGTCAAGCCGGGTAACCTCCTCGCCGCTTGTAGCGGAGCCGTGCTCCTGAGCGCCTGCGGCCTCGCCCTCGCAGGAGACGTCACCTCGCGGCTGACGGCCCAGAACCAAGTCCTGGGCACGCCTCAGTACGTCTCGCCCGAGCACCTCAAGGGCGAGGAACTACGAACTCCTGGTGGGGAAGACCCCCTTCAACGGCAGCCTCCAGAATCTGCTCCACGCCGTCGCGCAGGTCGAGCCCACGAATCCGCGAGAGCTCGTGCCCGACCTCCCGTGGGAGCTCGTGCCCGACCTCCCGTGGGAGCTCGAAGCGATCTGCCTCAAGGCCCTCGAAAAGCAGCGCGAGCAGCGCTGCCAGTCCGCCCTCGAACTGAGCCTTGACCTTGAGCGCTTCCTCAACGGCCAGCCAATCGAGGCTCGCCGCGCGACATGATCAGGCAAGCCTGTAGCGCACTCCCCGTCTGTCAGTGCGTCGTTCCGCCGTCCTCGCGCGACGTCAAGATCTCGAACCCCTCCTCGGTCACGGCCAAGCTGTGCTCGAAGTGAACCGCCGGCCGACCGTCGCGGGTCACGACGGTCCAGCCGTCGCTGAGGGTCTTGGTCTTGGCGGTCCCGAGACAGACCATGGGCTCGATCGCGATCGTGACCCCGGCCTCGAGGACCAAGTCGTTGCGGAGGAGGTCCTTGGTGAGCACGTTGGGGACGTTGGGCGGCTCGTGCAGGCGACGGCCGATCCCGTGACCGACGTAGTTGGTCACGACCCCATAGCGGTGAGGGCGCTCGCGGATCGAACGTTCGATCGCGCGGGCAATGTCGCTCAGCCGACAGCCTGGCTTGACCTGGCGAATCCCCGCCCAGAGCGCCTCTCGGCCGACGCGAAGGAGCTCCTTCAGCTCGGGGCTGACCTCGCCCACGGGCACGGTCACGGCGGAGTCGCCGTGAAAGCCCTGACTGATCGCGCCGAAGTCGACCGAGACGAGCGACCCCTCCTGGAGCGTTCGATCCGCGACTTTCCCGCCGCGATAGTCGCAGCGCCCCGGGATCCCATGGACCACGACCTCGTCGACAGACGAGCAGATCACGCCGGGGAACCCGTGGTAGTCGAGGAAGGAGAAGTCCTCAGCGCCCAGCTCCTTGCCCTTGGTGTAGGCGGCCTCGTTAAGGTCGCCCGTCGTGACGCCTGGCGCGACCAGGTCGGCGCAGTGCTTGAGAACGCCGGCCACGATCCGGCCCGCAGCACGCATTTTCTCAAGCTCCGCTGCCGACTTGGGTCGTGGGGACTCGCGACGAAAGAGCATCAAGGAGGAGCGCTTGGCGGGAAGTAGGGCCAGCCGGAGCTGGCCCCTGCTTCTAGGCGCCCGGAGCGGCGCGACCGCGAACGCGGCCGGTCTTCATGAAGCCTTCGTAGTGGCGCATGAGGAGGTGCGACTCGACCTTCTCGACGAGGTCGAGCGAGACCTGAACGACGATCAGGAGGCCGGTGCCACCGAGGAAGCTCGCTAGGAGCATGTTGATCCCCATGGTCACGCTGACGATCGTCGGGAACAGACCCACGAAGGCGAGGAACACCGCGCCCACGAAGCTGATCCGGTTCATGATCGCCTCGAGGTGCTCCTCGGTGCGCTTCCCTGGCCTAATGCCCGGAATGAAGGAGCCGTGCTCCTTGAGGTTCTGGGCCAATTCCTGGGGGCTGAAGGTCAGCGAGATCCAGAAGAAGGTGAAGAACAGAACCATTCCGATGTACAGAACGAAGTACCAGAAGGAGTCGCCGCGGGCCAGAATATCGTTGATCTGAGGCCAGAGCTGACTGATCAGCGCAGTCGGAAACAGGATCAGCGAGTCCGCGAAAATGACGGGCATCACGCCGGCCATGTTGACGCGAATCGGGAGGTAGTGGCGCTGACCTCCGAAGGTCTTGCCGCCACGTGTGAACTTCTGGTGGCTGAGCGCGATCCGCCTCTGACCGCGGTGCATGATCACGACCGCTGCCACGACGCCCACGAAGAGCGCAATGAAGATCACGAGCTTGAGGACTTCCATGGGCACGTTGTCGCCCGTGGCTGCCGCGGATCGAATGTCGTTCACGAAGTTGAAGAGCGCGGAGGGCATCATGGCGATGATTCCGCCCATGATGATCAGCGAGATCCCGTTCCCGATCCCAAACTCGGTGATCTGCTCGCCGACCCACATCAGGAACACGGTTCCGGTGGTCAGGGAGAGGATCGACATGAACCAGAACCCGATGTCGGGCTCGTAGGCCAGTCCGCTCTGGTTGATCCAGATGATGATGAACACCGACTGGATCAGGCAGAGCCCGACCGTCGCGTATCGCGTGTATTGATTGATCTTTTGTCGCCCAGTCGCGCCCTCCTTCTGGAGTGCGTCGAGGGCTGGAATCACCTTCACGAGCAGCGAGAAGATAATCGAGGCCGAAATGTAGGGCATGATGCCCAACGCGAAGAGGGTGCACTGAGCCAGCTGCCCCCCAGTCAGCATGCTGATCTGCTGCATCAGATCAGCCATGCCTCCTCCAGTCTTTTGGAGGTCAGCGAGCTTCGCGGGGTTGATCCCCGGAAGGGTAATGAACGACCCGATCCGATAGAGGAACAGAAAGGCACAAGTAACCAGGATCTTCTTGCGAAGCTCCGGGATCTTGAAGGTGTTCTTAAACGCCGCGAGCATGCGACCCCTCGATTCGTGCGGCCTCTTTGAGCGCGCGACCGTGCCGGGTTGAAGCACGGGGGCAGGAGTCTAACCTGCCGATAGCGCGTGGGGAATTTGAGCTTAGCGCTCTTGGCGAGATCGGGTAGCCACGCGCGAGGCGGAGCGAGCGGACCCTACTCGAGCGGCCTCACGGGTGAGCTGAAATCGGCTCACCCGCAAGAGGTCGCTAGTTGTCGCGGGCCTGAGCCGCCTTCTTGCGAAGCGTCCGGCGACCCTGCTTACGCTTGGCCTTCCAGTTCTCCTTCGCCAGGTCACCGTTAGCTGGTATCAACTCGAGGGTCCCGCCAGCAGCAGCGATCGCGGCGACGGCGCTCTTGGAGGCCCGGTTGGCCCGAATCGTGAGCTTCTTCTCGAGTTTGCCGACGCCGAGAACCTTCAGCCCGTCGCGAACCTTCGGGATCACGCCTCGCTTGAGGCACTCGCCTGAGGTCACGACCTCGCCGTCCTCGAACACATTGAGGTCGGAGAGGTTCACGAAAGACCACTCGCGCTTGAAGCGCGCGTTGGTGAAGCCGCGTTTGGCGATCCGCTTGATGAAGGTCATTTGACCTCCGTCCATGTTCAGACGACGTTTGAAGCCGCTGCGCGAACCGGCGCCCTTGTCACCACGACCGGCCGTTTGGCCCCAGCCTGAACCAGGACCGCGTCCGATCCGCCGGCGGTTTCCCCGTCGGCCGACCTTCGCGTTTATGTCGTTGAGCTCCATGGCTACTCCGCCTTCGCAGCGGCCTGCTTCTTGCGGCCGCCACCCTTCTTGAGCTTCTTCTTCTGCTTGATCTTCCAGCTGCCGGCCTCGGAGTCGAGCTTCACGCCGCGAAGCGACTCGACTTCCTTGCGAGTCCGCATGCCGCGAAGACCATTCTCGACGGCCTTGACCACGTTGATCGGGTTCCCCGAGCCGTGGCACTTGGTCAGAATGTTCTTGATCCCTGCGGCCTCACAGACTGCACGAACCGAGGCTCCAGCAATGATCCCCGTTCCAGGCGAGGCCGGCTCCATGACCACCGTCGCAGCTTGGAAGCGAGCGATCAGCGGGTGAGGAATCGAACCGTCGACGATGGACACTCGGAACATTGACTTCTTGGCGTCCTTGACGCCCTTCTCGACCGCGTTCGGGACGCCGTTCGCCTTGCCGTAGCCGATCCCGACCTTGCCCTTGCCGTCACCGACAACGACCAAAGCCGAGAAGCTAAAGCGCCGACCGCCCTTGACGACGGCTGCCGAACGGTTGATCCGCACGACGTTCTCGATCAGCTTCTCGCGATCGTCACCGCCGCGTCCACCGCGACCACCACCGCGTCCGCCACCACCGCGTCCGCCACCGGGCCCACCACGACCGCCACCAGGCCCACCGCGACCGCCACCGGGACCGCCAC
>JAESQQ010000753.1 GCA_016765095.1 Planctomycetota bacterium
GCTCACAATACGCCTTGGTAGGGGCGGGGTTTACCCCCGCCCGGCCCCCAGACCTTGCCGCTCGGCCCCTCTAGAGCCTTCGCCCTAGTTCCCGACCTCTGTGGCTCTCGGCGTTCCTCCGCGATTCTCGGCGTTGAGAACTATCGGTTCGCGACAGCCTCCCCCGCCCGTGCCGAAGGTGGCTCGGCTCGGCGCTCCCAGCGCCCGGGCGACTCGCCTACTTGAACTCCTTGCGCGTTGAAGGCTCGACGAGCTTGATCCGCGACTCGAGCAGGCCTCCCTTGAGGCTCTCGTAGCGAAGCGTGACCTCGCCCTCCCCCTGGACGAGGAAGAACAGGCGCTGCTGCCGAAAGCCCGCCACGCCGGGGACCAAGAGCCGCTCCGGCCGGTGCCGCTGGAGGTCGATTTTGTCGAGGTCGAGGTCACGCACGATCCCGCTCGCGATCACCTTGGCACCCGTCACGAGCGCTAGGTCGGCTCGGTGGAGCTTGTTCTGGCGCGCGATCGCAGTCATGGACGGGATCGCCCGCTCGTTGGCGATCGAGACGTCGATCCGCCAGAGGCCCTTGCCTTGGGCGCGAACTCGAGTCCTCGCGATCGAGAGCTTGGGCAGTTGGCGAGCGTGATAGAGCACAAACGCCGCGTTTCTGTGGCACTCGCTCTCAAGCAGCCACCCCTCAGGCACCCGGCCCACGTCGTGGCGATAGCCGCCGACTTCGATTTCACCGTACTGCGGGTGCTTGACCTTTTTCCACTTCACGAACTGCCGGCCCAAGGTCAGGAGATCGTTGAACTTCATCCGCTCCTCGGGCTTGGCGTGTCCGTCGCCGTCGAGGTCGGTCGGGGCCCGGTAGAGCTCATTGGTGAACGAGATCGCCCCGTGAACCATGTAGAGGTGATCCACGGTCGTGGCGTGGGCCCGGTAAAGGTCCTTCCCAATCACCATCGCCTTGTAGCCCGGCAGGAGGCGCTCGCCCTCCTTGGAGATCAAGTCGTAGACCGCGATATCGGCGCGCGGGTATTCAGGCACGTGCTTGCTCCCGGGGCCTCGCAGGATCATCTTGCCGGCGTTGTGGAAGCTCTGCGCGGCGGCCAAGTTCGGCTTGGTCAGAGCCCAAGTCGCGATCGCGCGCGTCTCTGGGATCTGGAGCGGATAGTCGCTCGCGCCCCGCTGCACGTAGCGCGGCTGGAAGTCGTAGCCGAAGGTCCGGTTCGGATCGACGTAGCCGAGCGGGTCCTCGTTGATCTTCCCGTCTCCGTCGTTGTCGAACCCCTCCCAGCCGAGCAGCTTGTAGTCCCCGCGCTCGCCTCGTTTGACTCGGACGAGCATTCGAGGGTCCTTGGGATCGAGGCGGAACCTCCCCTCGCCGAGCGGGACTTTCTTGCGCATTCGCGTGATCACACCGTCGCCGTCGAGGTCGTCGTAGCCGTCCTCGTCGACGAGGCCGTCGCGGTCGTCGTCACGCGGGGTGGCGACCGTCCGGGGGAAGTGAGGCGTGGCCGGTTGACCAAACCACTTGGAGCGACCGTCGGGATTCACGACGGGCACGAAGTAGAACACCGCCCGGTCGAGGAGCTCGGTGACTCGCTCGAGCTTCCCGTAGCGAGTCAGCATGAAGTTGAGCAGGTAAAGCGTGGTCTCGGTTCCTTGGACTTCGTTGGCGTGGGTGTTCGCGTCCACATACATAGCTGGCTTCGTCAGCTCTGGACCCGTCTCGGGGTTGTTGACCGTGACCAGCCACATAGGCCGCCCCTCGGTGCTCTTCCCGATCGTGGTCAGCTTGACCCAGCGCGGATAGGCGCGGGCGTAGTCGGCTAGGAACTTGCCGACGGCCTCGGTGTCGTAGAGCCGGTTGAAGCGAGGCTCAGGTGGCGTCCCCGTTGGCTTGATCGGATCACCGGCTTCCGCCGAACCAACATGAGCTGCGAGGACGAGCAGCGCGGCGGCGAGGGTCGAGGCCTTCATCAGCGTATCTTCCTGGTCACGGAGCTCCGGACCGCGCGTCCTGCTTGCTCGCTCGTGGCCCGCACCCGGACCCCTACACCCTCAGCGCCCTGCACGAGCCAGGTGTGCTTGAAGACTTCAGCGCTCCCGCTCAGGCGCTCGTGGGCAGCCCAGGCGCGGCCAGTGATCAGCGTCCCTGGATCGAAGTCGAGTTCGATCCGCAGAGGGAGACGCGCCCTGGCGAGCGTCGCCAACGCGGTGTGCGTCGGCAGCTCGCCCGCGTTGCCGATCACCACGTCGAGCCGCTGGACCCCAGCGCCGAGCGAAGTCAGCTTGAGCGAGCGTATCTCGACCCGGCCCAGGCGGCCGGCGAGGTCGAGCACGAAAGACGTGTGCGCCGCGAGCGCGGACCGTCCGAGTTTTTCAGGAGGAAACTGATCCGCGAGGGGGTGAAGCCCGCCGACCTCGGCTTTGTGGCCCTTGAGCGCGACCGCAGCGAAGCTGCTGATCGGAGCCACGCCTTGGCTGGCCCACCAAGCGATCGTCCCGCGTTGGCGCGCCCGCTCCTTTCCGGCCGGGGTCTTGGCGAAGGCTGCGTAGGGCGCCAGGCGAGCAGCCAGCTGACGAGGCGTCAAGGCCCCAGACGCGAGGTCGTTTGCCAGCGAGGCGGCGCCCAGGGTCAAGGGCGCGCCGACCTTGGCGACCAGCGCGTCGTGGCCCGCGGCCTTCGTCTTGAGGTCTCCGGCGGAGAGCTTCGCCAAGTCAGCCAGCTTGAGCGCGGCGGGAGCCTTGCCCGGCGCCTCGCTGGGCGCCCCCCACACGTCGAGTTCGAGCGTCAGGGCGCCGTATTGGTAGTAGAGCCAAGCCGCGAAGGACCCACCCGCGATCGTCTCTGCGGGACGCTTGGTCGGGAGCTCTTTGGCAGCGAGGTGGCGAGTGTAGTGCCCTGCGATCCGCTCCAGGGTCGCGCGGTCTTCGGGCAGGAACTTGCTCGCCGCGCGCCCCTTGGGTCGCGGGCCTGCTGCGGGGAGCTTGAGGAGTGTGTTGGCGCGCCCGAACACGATCGCGAGAGCCACCTGGCGACGCGCGAGGAGGAAGTCCATCACCGCCTTGGACTCAGGCGCCGAGCTAGCCCAGGGCCCGGCCTCAGACGCGGGGTAGGGAAAGGCGTGGGCGAAGTTGCGATCGACGTGGACGCCGTCGGCGGGGTCCTCGTTGAAGCGTCCGTCGCCGTCTTCGTCGCGCCCCTCGGTCTCGAGCCGGTAGCGGCCTCTCTCGCCGAGGCTCGCCTCGGCCTTGACCAGGAGATCCGGCAGCCGAGGATCAGAGACCCACTCGCCAGCCGGATCGAGGATCCGGAGCTGAGTCACCCGCCCGTCCCCGTTCAGGTCCGAGGGGCCGTCCTCGTTGGTGACCCCGTCGCGATCGGCGTCGCGACTCTGGGCGTTCCCACGTCGCCCCCACCGGCCGGGAGCGAGCGCGGCGTCGTGAGCGTCGGGGTTGAGGATCGGGACCACGTAGAAGGAGACTCGCTTGAGGAGCGCCTCGCGCTGGGCCCGAGTCGCGGGCGGCCCCTCGAGGAGCTCGCGGGCCAGATCGAGGGCGGCCTCGGTCCCGAGCGGTCGGTCCCCGGCAATGTTGGCGCCGACAAAGATCGCGGGTCGCACGTCGAGGGCCAGCGGACCCGGCGCGCCAATGCGAAGCGCGATCAAGGGTGTCCGGCCCGCGCTGACGCCGAACTGAATCAGCGTCGCGTGCTTGGACTCCTTGGCCCAAACCTCGAGCTGTTTGGTGACCTCGGCCACTGGCCTTGGAGTGAGTCGCTCTCCAGCGAACGTCGGCGCCGCGGCCACGACGCAGAGGAGGAGAAGCACGAGGCGTGCGCCGAGCATGGGAGCTCCTGATCCGGGTGAGGTGGGGACTCCACCGAGGAGGCTCACTATGCCCTCGCCCCAAGGAGCCTGGACTTTGCCCGTGTGGGTCTCACGCAACCGTGACTCTCGTAGGCGCCCGAGGCCGCACGGGAGCGCCTAAGCACCTGCCACAGAACGAGCTACGCCAGGCCGCTCTCCAAAGTCGGTTCGAGCAGCACGCCGCCTCTAGTCCGCAGACCGACCGGCAACAAGCCGCGCTGAGCTCCTCGCCCTAGAGTCTGCGCCATGAATCGCCCCGACGACGCCTCCGCCGATCTCGCTCCCCCTGGCCTCCGTCGCCCTCAGCGCTGGGGCACCCGGCTGGCTTGTGCTTCGCTTTGACCTAGCCCTCGAACACTTGGAAGCGGGCCGAACGGACGAAGCCGCGGCCGAGTTCAAGCGAGTCGTCGCCCAAGAGTCGAACACCGCCAACGCATATCACAAGCGGGCGAGCGAAGAGCTCGGGAAGATCGAAGCCGGCTCTGGGAGTGAACGCTAACTCGCGTCCCAGCCCCCACCGGAACGCCACCGGCACCTGTGCAGCCTCCCCTCGCAGGGCAATTGGCTGCCTGCTACCGTCGGGCCCATGCGCGTCGAATTCTGCGCCAGCTGCGGCGGTCCGCTCGAAGCTCGCTGGTCCGAGATCGTGATCGAGTGCAGCTATTGCGGCTGCCAGAACACCCCGGGGGCCAAGGGTCAGCCCGTCCCCTCCTCCGTCCCCGACGACGGTCGGCCTCGGCTCTCGGTCGCCGGCCGCACATACGTCCTCCAGGGACGCCTTGGGCGAGGCGACAGCTGCGACGTGTTCCGAGGGAGGTGGGTCCGTCGACTCGGCGAGCTCGTCGTGATCAAGGTCCAACGCGCCGACGTGGACACGGACCTCATCCGACGCGAGTGGTCGTTCCTCAAGCGGCTCCACGCCAGCACGGCTCAGGGCGCGGATCACTTCGTCGCCCGCTTGCCCCAACCGATCGCCTTGGCGCCGATCCACCTCGACCGCGAGCGGGTGGTCGCGGTCTATCAGTGGCACAGCGGATTCAACATCCCCTCGACCAAGTCTTCTCCGAACACCCGAAGGGGGTGTCTGGGCGGATCGTGGTCTGGCTCGCGAAGCGGATCCTGGAGATCCTCTCGTTTGTGCACCGGAGCGGAGTCGTGCACGGGGCCGTGGTGCCCTCTCACGTGCTCGTTCACCCTCGCGACCACGGCGCAATGCTGATCGGCTGGAGCACGGCCAGCGCTTGGTCGGCCAACCAAGCCGAGCCGCTCTCGAGGGCGGCGGCGGCGGCGGCAACGAGAACTACGAGCTCGCGATGTACTTCGCTGCTCGGCACACCGTGATGGACTGCATGGAGAAGCGCAGCCGACGCGGATACCTGTTCATTACGGGCGACGAGCCGCCCAACCCGGTCGTCTCGCGCGCGCACATTAAGAAGGTCATTGGGGACGAGGTCGACGCGGATATCCCGATCGGAGAGGTTATCGAGGAGACCCAGCGAACCTTCGAGCCCTTCTTCCTGATCCCAGATCCAGGGCGCGGTCAGAAAGTCGGCCGCGCCTGGCGCGGGCTCCTGGGGGACCGAGTCGTCGTTATGGAAGGCCCTGACGACACGGGCTACGTGGCCGCAGGCTTGGTCTCGATCCTGGAGGGCGCGGTCCAGAACTTGGCTGAGCTCGTGGAGCGATTGCGCAAGGCAGGCGTCTCGGAGCACCAGAGCGCTGCGGTCGCCAAGGCCCTGACGCCCTTCGCCGCCTCCCTAGGCAAGGACGGCGCCCCCGCACCAGAGATGGACTCCCCGGCCTTGCCCACCGGCGACGACGCGAGCGGCCACCAACGTTGAGCGGCGAAGCCTGGGTCGTGTTCGACCTGGGCTTTGGTGACGCAGGCAAGGGGGCCACGGTCGACTTCCTCGTGCGCGACCGAGGCGCCTCGCTCGTAGTCCGCTGGGGCGGGGGCGCCCAGGCCGGCCACACCGTGGTGACTCCCGACGGCCGCCGGCACACCTTCTCGCAGCTAGGGGCGGGGTCGTTCGTGCCCCGAACCCTGACCCACCTCGGCCCCGAGTTCGTGTTCCACCCTGGAGGAATGGGCGTCGAGGCCAAGCGCTTGGCCGACCTCGGGGTGCCCGACGCCGTCGGACGCACGACCCTCGACGCGCGAGCCTTGGTGATCAGTCCCTTTCAGCAGGCCGCCGGGCGGCTGCGCGAGCTGCTGCGCGCCGACGCGCGCAACGGAACCTGCGGCGTCGGGGTCGGCGAAACCGTCGGGGACTCGATCCGCGATCCCGAGGGCGCGATCCGCGCCGGCGCTCTCTCCCAGCCCGGCGCCTTGGCGAGTCTCCTCCGGTCTCAACAGGAGCAGAAGCGAGCCGAGCTCGCCGCAGCGGGCCGCCTCGAGGGGGAGGAGGCCGCGCGTGAGTGGGACCTTCTCTGCGATCCACAGGCCGTGGAGCGCGTCATCGCGCACTGGAAGGAGACCGCCTTGCCCGAGGTTCTTCGACCGCCGGCGGCCGAAGCGCTGGTCGCCAGCCACGAGACCCTCGTGCTTGAGGGAGCGCAAGGCGTGCTCCTCGATCAGTGGAGACCGCAGAACTCAGCGGGAGGCGCTGGCCTCTTCGGGAGTCTCGTCGCTGGCGGCCTCGAGGCGCTCTGAGGCGGCGGTCGGCGAGGCCTCGCGGCAGCGTGAGGAGATGGATGGGGGCCTCGTGATCGAGTCCACACAACGAGGAGAGAGGCGGGCGCTCTCTGGTTTCTGCGTCAAGGGTCGCTCCGGGCGATGGGGTATCGCGGTTGATCTCCCAGCATGGCCCGAAAGGGCCGTCAGCGCCAGTCACACGACCATCTCGGGTCGCGTTGCCGTCCATCCATGTTCCCAAATCCCCTCCAGCCCACCATGAGACCCGGTCTATCCTTTTCGTTTCAAGTGTGTCTCCAAGTTGATGGTTATTCGTTTCCGTTCCATTCATTTTTGGGACAAAGGTGAGACCCATTTTCGGGAAGAGCAACAACCGAGATTCTGACGCGTCGCGTTACCGCCTGTCAACATTGCAGTTGCAATCCGCCAGGCTCCGATCCTAAGGGTCCAAGCTTTGCGTTAACCGTCATAACAATCCTACGGAAGGTAGAGATCCAATGAGGCTCTCCCAAACACAACTAGTCAAGACGGGCATTTGCGCCCTTGCTTTGAGCAGCGTCTTCCTCTTCGCTGGGTGCAACCGCGGCGGAACGGGCGGCGGCAAGAGTTCTTCGGCCTCGACGGCCGCTGGCGCGACCGCTGGCGTGGACATGGGCGCGATCGCCTACGACATGCTCCACAACAAGTATGAGACGGCCGGCGAGCTATCGCAGATGTCGGCGCTTGAGGGTCGTCGCGACGACTTCGTGGGTGCGGTCAACCGGATCCTGCCCGCCGATATAAGCAACAACCTCTTCCCGACGCTCATGAGCCTCCTCCCGCTCGTGGACAACGGCTTCGTTGAGGGCGCTGCGACCGACATTGACGCGATCATTGTCGACCTCCTCCAAGACCAAAAGACGCTCGACAGCCTCGCCAAGCTGCTCAACACGCCTGGCGCTCGTAAGCGCGCAGGCGCCGACCACAGCCGCAATCAGCTGATCAGCCGCCTCCTGGCCTACCCAGAAATGGAAGAGCTGACCCGCAGCAGCCTCCGCCTCCTCCGCAGCAACGACGGCATGGACGACGCCGGCAACCCCAACGGCGAGCGCAACCTGCTCCGTGAGATCCAAGGCGCGGTCGCTCGGGGCCTCAAGAACTACCAGCCATCGGCCAACAACACCCAGGCCAGCTCGGTCGCGACCAGCCTCAACACCGTGGCTGACGCGCTCCTCGGCGAGCAACCCATGAACGCGTTCCCCAACCTGGGCGCGCCGGCTTGGGCCGTCAAGATCGACAAGTATGGCAACCCGGCCGTGACAGTCCTCGCTGGCAACACGCTCCCCGCGCCCTTCGTCGACAACGACGGTGACCGGGTCGCTGACGTCAACGTCGACTTCGAGCCGATCGACGCCGCGGGCACTCCGATTCGGATCGCGCCCTTCGGCGTTGAGGGCACCCGCGACAGCTTCGGCCGCGCGCTCGCCGGCGGAAACTCGCTCTACTACCAATACTTCGACGCCAAGCGGACCCTCCTCAGCGAGATCCTTCTCCTGACGGGCGAGCTGATCAAGCGCGACGTGGCCGGCAAGACCGTGACCGTCCTCGACAAGCTCGCGACCCGCTACACCCACGACAACGGGACGCCCGGCGACACCCGCGACGACTGGGACACGCTCAGCCCGGACAGTCCCTTCGTCGACCTGGCTTACGCGCAGTTCGAGTTGATCAAGTTCACGCCTCTTCCCCAGCTCCTCAAGGGAGTCGCGCAGATCGTCAAGAACGACCCCGCCAAGTTCGGCGAAATGGTCGACAAGCTGATCGTGGCTCTCTCCAAGGCTCGCGCTGCGGCTTCGACCACCCAGACCGCGGGCTCCGCCGCGGGCCTCGTCAACGACCTCCTGCCCCTCCTCGAGGCCTCCCTTCAGCACCGCGGCCGAGGCACCTCGGCCATTCGCGCCCTGCTCCAGGCCTTCAACACCGAGCAGCGTCGGCTCAAGACCCTCCCGGTCACCTTCGCTCGCATGATGAAATACTCGTCCTACAAGAACCGGATCCTTGCCGACGCGAACAACAAAAGCGCCATGCAGCAGATCCTGGAAATGATGGACGGCGCCAACAAGTGCAACGCGCCTGGCCTGGGCAACATGGCTGAGTTCTACCTCAAGGTCATGGCCGGCAATCAGCGGATCCTCGGGATCAACATCAACATCAGCACGGTCCACCTCCTCCTCAACATTGGCTTCCTGCGCAACCTCCTCTGCAGCAACATCAAGGCGAGCGACGTCCTGGCCCTCAAGGACTTCAACGACAGCGGCGCGCTCGACGCCATGAAGCCGATCGCCAAGGTGTTTGACGACCGAGGCGAGATCACGCTCCTCAAGGACATCATGTTGGGCCTCGGCCGCCACTACGAGGCGGTCATGCGTCCGACCGAGCCGACCGTCGTGGCCGTCTTGGAGAGCGGCGCGCTCGAGATCCTGTTCGAGGTGATCGACGACATGACCCAACAGCAGGTCCCCGGCACCAACGACGTCGTCGCCGACGTGCTCGCCGACACGCTCGAGGCCGTGATCAGCACCGCGACTCCTCGCTACGACCGCAAGGGCCAGCCCCACGACAGCCTCGCCAAGATGATGCTCGTCCCGCTCAACGAGCTGGGCGACAAGGCCAAGACCGCAGGCGTCGAAGCTGAGCTCGAGAGCATTAGCGGGAGCCTGGGCGACGTCCTCCTCGCGACCTACACCGACGCCAACGGCGAAGAGAAGTGGAAGTGGGAAGGCCTCAAGAGCAGCCTCGGTGACGTGCTCGAGGCGGTCGCCGACAACATTCCGAGCGACCCGACCGATCGCGCCCGCTGGGCCGCCGAAGAGCAGATCGCAGTCGAGAAGTTCCTGACCGGCCGCGACCTGGTGCTCGGGATCGACGTCCTGACCGCGATCGCGACCTCGCCAGACAAGGCCACGATCAACAAGGCGATCGTCAACTTGTTCACGCCTCAGCAGAGCGCTCAGTTCGACGCCTTCGGCGGGATCCTGATCCTCGTCTCGGAGAGCCTCGGCCGCAAGAAGGCTCAAGCCAACTCGGTCTCGACGATCGACGAGGCCGCCCTGGCCGACGTGCTCCACTTCATGGGTCGTCACCTCGACCCGAACTCCAACAGCATCAACGGGATCATTGAGCTGATCCGTCAGTTCATTCGCGCCGACGACGGCCTGTTGATCCTCCGCTTGGCCCGCAACGCGCTCGACAAGGGCGTCAACGGAACGGACCCAAGCGCGGTCGAGACGCTGACCTCGGTCTTCGACGACATTAGCGCCGCAGCGCCTGCCTCTACAGGTCCCGCGACCTCCGCGGGGCTGCGCGACTCGCTCCAGGGTGCCCACGACTTCATTAACGACTCGGACAAGGGCCTCCCCTACTTCATTGCCAAGATCAAGGCACGCAGCAAGTAGGCCTGACCCCACGGTTCGAATCTCTCGTTAGACCTTTGCGGCGGGTTGGCAGCGGAGGAGGCTGAACGGCGGGCCATGGCAGGTCACCGTGCGGGCGATCTCGGCGCCCGGGTTGCCGCCTTCTTCGTTACTCGCAGGTCGGAGATCCACGAACGCGACGGTTGGAAGAGGGCGAACGACCCGCGCGAATCTGGTCACGCTCTGCGAGGACTGTCATTCGCTCGTGCACGACCAATACCTGATCCTCCAGGGCGACGCCGAAAGCCTGGTCTTCCGAAAGCCAGCTACACGTGGAGCCTTTCCGGAGGCTACACGTGGAGCCTCGCCGGAGGCTAGTACCTCGACACAGGGAATCTGACCGATGCGGGGAGCGCCTTCGCTACCCCCAGTTGCACACACAGCGTGCAGGAGCCTCGGCGTGGTCTCCATTCCTGTTCCCGTTCCTATCTATTCCCTGTGGGTGTGTCTCCCAGCCAGATGGCGAATTGAGGGCTGGCCGGTGCTGGGCCGGGAAAGAGGGTTGCCTGCCATGGACCGTGAAACGCCAGGGGCTGGGCTTAGGCTTCGCCCATGTCAAATCCAAATCC
>JAESQQ010000754.1 GCA_016765095.1 Planctomycetota bacterium
CAGCGCCAGTCCGCCGCCGCCGACACCTGCGAGGAGCGCGCTCCAGACTCGACCCTTGCTTCCTCGACCTCGCATGCCCTTCTCTTCGGATCCGCTGGCTCCCTCCCTGTAGCCGATTCGGGGCCCAAGGAGAGTTTGCGGCGATGAACAGGGCCATGCGACAATGCCGCCCATGAGCTATCCACCTCGGCTCCCCTCTCCTTGGCTTCTCTTCGCCTTTGTTGCTTGGTTCTGCGTTCCCGCGCTGGCGAGCCCTGACGAGGAGGAGCCTTCAATCATCTTGCTGACCGACGGCCAGACCCTCGAGGGGGTCGTTCGCATCGAGGGCCCGACCGTCCGAATCATCGTGCGCAACGGGGTCGAGCGCGCGGAGATCGTCCTCGCGGCAGAGTCGGTCCAGAGCATCAACCCGCGGACTAAGCCCGAGCAGATCGTCGACGGGGCGGCGGTTCGACTCAAGGACGGCCGCCTGCTGCGTGGGCGGGCGATCGCGTTCAAGGACTTCGTTCGCGTCGTGGGGGCGCACGGCGAAGTCGAGGTTCGCCGCGAAGAGGTGGTTTCGATCCGGGTCGCGGATCCCCCTCGCTCGCAGTTGCTCGTCGACGGAGACCTCGGGATCGCGATCCCAGTGCCCAAGGGCTGGAGCGTGGACGATCCGACCGCCCTCGGCGAGCGGTTGCGCCTCGTCGACGACGACGGTCAGTGCTTCGTCTCGATCCTGACTCGGATCCTGCCAGAGGGGGATTCGACCTTGGCGCAGGTCCGGGCCGCCTTGCTGGGAGACCTGGGTCCTCGGGCCCAGGTCACGCCGCGGGGTGAGAAAGTCTGGATCGAGGATGTGATTCGCGCGCCGGGCAGCGACAAAGTCCGCGTCCGGCGCTCGGGTTGGGTCGAGATCAAGGACGACCTTCTGGTCTGGTTTCAGACCACGACCCTCGCGACGCTTCCCCGCGAGCGCCGCGAGGCGACCGAAGCTCTCGCCAAGCGAGCGCGCTGGATCAAGCCGGGCGTGCACAAGCGGGCGGCCCTGCTCTATGCGCCGAAGCTGAACCTGCTCCTGACAGCGCCGGCTGAGACCCGGCTGACCAAGCCGGCCGAGGGCCCGAGCTACTTGATTCGAGCCAAGCAGGGCGCAGGGACGCTCGAGGTGTTTCACCTCCCTGACGAGCGCGATCCCGACGCTGCGATCCGGGACCGGCTCGAGGTGGAGACGGTCTCAAAGGAGACGGTCGGCTCGTTGGACACGTACACGGCTGAGCTCGAAGGGGTCAGGGCCCTTTGCTACCGCGCTGGCGGGGGCTCGGTCCTCCTGATCGCGAGGGCCAAGGCGGCCGACCTCCTCTCCCGCTTGACGCGGAGCGCCAGACTCCTCGACTCAAAGGCAGTCCTCGAGGACGTCGGTCGTGACACTCGGATCGCGCGCCAGAAGGCCGAGATCCGCCTCCACCTGCATGAGCAGCGCCCGGTTCAGGCCGAGCAGATCGCGCGGGAGTTGTTGGCGGCGGCTCCTGAGGATCCCGAGCTCCTCGGCTTGGCTGTCGCTTGCCGACGCGCTCAAGAGAAGTCAATCAGCGAGGACCTCGACGGGCTCTACAGCTCGCTTGGCGCAGAGTGGACCGCTCGCGAGCTGGCTGAGGCGCTCTTGAGCGAGGGCCGAGAGTATGGGCCGGATCGATACGTAGACGCCGCCAACGCCCTCGAGCGCGCGGCGCAGGTTTGGTCGAGCAAGGAGATCGCGACTGAGGTCCAGACTTTCTTCGTCTTGGGCGCTAAGGCAGCATTCAAGGAGGGTAAGAAAGGCAAGACCTGGGCTCGCCTAGCCCGGGCCCGCAAGGTCGGGATCAATCCCGAGGCGGTCGACAAGACCGAGCAAGGCCTTCGGCTCGACTCGGCCGACGCCTACCTCAAGGCGAAGAAGCCCGACCTCGCTCGGAGGGAAGCCCGCCGGGCGTATGAGCTCGGTGGAGAGATCCAGAGGATCGAGCGAATCTACGCCACGGCCGAGCGGGTTCAGACCCAGCTCAAGCGGGCCGCGAAGAAGAAGAACCGCGGCTCGGGAGGGTTTCAGTTCGGGATCCCGCCCTCGCGCACGACGGGCTCCAGGCGGGGTCGAGTTCGGGCCACGGCCTTTACCAGGCCGCAGCGGGGCAATCGCCGCGTGCGGGCTGTGTTTCGGACTCACAGTCGGCGCCTGCGCGGGCGACGGGCTCGCTCAGGCCGTCAGCGGCGAGTCAGACGGTATTTCCCGGGCTCCGGACGTTCGCGCAGGGCGCGGGTCCGAAGTCGAGGCAAGGTCTTGTTTCGGTAACGCTGATGAAGTGGAGCCGGACCCGAGTCGATCGACCCCTGGACCTCGCCGGCGCAGGACTGTTGGGGGTCCTTCTCTGCCCCCAGGCGGCTTGGGCGGGAGCTTCCCCGGAGCTGATCGGGGGTGGAGTTGCGGTCGGGGGCGCGCTCTTGCTGGGACTGGGCTGGGTCTTGATTCGACGCTCGCGTGATGCGGGCGTCTCTCCCCCAGAGACGGCGCTCTCTCGTCAGGTCGTCGAGCCGGCGACAGCGCTCGTCCCGGTCGCAGCGAGGGACGCCCGCCGGATCGAGCGCCTGCGGCTGGGACTTGAGCGTCGACGCGCGGATCTTCGCGCTGGCGGCGAGGGGTTTGTGGGTGACGCGGAGGTCATGACGCGATACCTCCAGGGCTGTGATCGGGTGGCCCGCGGGGCGCCCCCGCCCGCACCGCCTCGCCCCGACGTCCCGCCAGGGACGCTCTCGCGCTTGCTCTCTCTCTATGAACAGCTCTCCAAGGCGTCCCCTCAGCGCGCCCGGGATTGGTCTCTACAGCGAGGGGACGTCAGCGCTTCGATCAAGGCCGCGCTCGGCCAGGGCCTATCCCTCCGTTGCCTGGCTCACTTCGATCGATTGGCCGAGCGGCGGGCGGCCAAGGAGCGGCCTAGCTCCGCCGAGGCTGAGGACTGGACAGAGCTCATTGGTTGGCTCGCGGGGACTGAGCCTCCGCAGGCGGACCTGGGAGCGCCGGTGGCCCGAGCGAGCAGCGGTCTACCCGAGTCGGAGGCCGAGCACGACGCGGCGACGGTGGCTGCTCTCGCGACACCGCCAAGCCGATCCGGTGGAGTCGAGGTCGATCAAGACGTGCCCACTTGGGACGCCCGAGTCGAGGACGGGGCCGAGGTCCCTCTCGCGGAGGGCGAGGACGAAGACGCGCCGACGATGGACACCGACGCGCTCTTCCCCGAAGGCGAAGAAGAAGACGCGCCGACGACGGACACCGACGCGCTCTTTCCCGAAGGCGAAGAAGAAGACGCGCCGACGATGGACACCGACGCGCTCTTTCCCGAAGGCGAAGAAGAAGACGCGCCGACGATGGACACCGACGCGCTCTTCCCCGAAGGCGAAGAAGAAGACGCGCCGACGATGGACACCGACGCGCTCTTCCCCGAAGGGGAGGACGAAGACGCGCCGACTATGGACACTGCCGCGCTCTTCCCCTCGAGTCAGAGCGAGGTGCTCAAAGGGCAGCGGCCGGCTGGGGAGGTCCAGCCAATTGTCGAGGGCGATGAGCCCCCAACCCTGGACACGGACGCCTTGTTCGCTAGCGAGCGCGCGAGGAAATCTCCGCCGTCCGAGGAGCCTCCCCCTCCCGCGATCGACGCCCAGCACCTCTTTCGCGGAGAGCCCGACGAGAACGAGGAGCCCACGATCGACACCCACACCTTGTTCAGGTCGGACCGAGCTTCAGCAAAGGCCCCCCGCCTGCGCGGGGGAGGGCGGAGGCGCGATAAGAAGGGTCGGCCGGCGATCGAGGCGTTCACCGAGGACCTCCTCGATCCCGTCGAGGACGCGCCGACGCGCGACACCGCAGACTTGTTTCGCGACGTCGCGGATCCGACCCTCGGGAATCCGCAGACATGACCTCGCGTGGGCGTTCGACTCGTGAGCCCGCTCGACGCATGGAATTGGGCCCCGGGACCCAAATCGGGCCGGTCCCTCCCAGAGGAGCGGCGCTCCCCTAGGGATACGGCTAAGATTCGCCGAACGAGGAGCCGAGTTGCAGGTCGTCATTGAGAGCGGGAGTCGCTCCTGGATACAGGAGGTCGTGGTCGGGGAGGCGATCTCGATCGGGAGATCCCTCGAGAACACGATCGTTCTGGAGGACACGGGGGCGTCACGCGACCACGCCGTGATCGAACGCGACGAGGAGAGCCAGCACTGGCTGCGAGACCTCGACAGCCGCAATGGGACTCGCCTCAACGGGCGGTTCGTCAAGAAGGCCCTCCTCCGGCCCGGCGATCGGATCGAGATCGGCGGGACCGCGATCACGTTCACCGGCGAGGGGGAAGCTGGCGCGCGCGAGGCCCAGGCGATCGACGAGGAGTTCCGGGCCCGGTCTCAACCCGGCGCCTTGGCACGTGACGCCCTGACTGGGTTGGATTCGTTCCCGTTCCTCGTTGACGCCTTGATTCGGGAGCTCGCTTCGCCGGGCGAGCCCCTGCTCCTGATCAAGCTCGACCTCGACTACCTGGGCTTGATCAACGACATGTTTGGTCTGCGGGCGGGCGACGAGGTGATCCGGTCGACCGCGAACGCGATCAGCGAAGTCGTCTCCAGCTATCCCGAGCGGAACCTGCTCTGCGCGCGCGAGGCGGGCGGGAAGTTCGCGATCCTCTGGATCGGAGCGCCGGGTGGGGGTGAGGCCCGCAAGCTCGCTGACGAGGCGCGGGCTGCGGTGGCGGCTCGTCCACTGGTGGGCCCCCTGGCCCAAGCGACTTTGACGTTGAGCGCAGGCGTCGCCGAGAATCCGGCCGGGGCCGGGAGCTGGGACGCGCTCTTGCGACGCACCGAGGCGGCGCTCGCCGAGGCCAAGCGCCGCGGGAGGGACCAAGTCCACGTCGCCCCGACCCAGGCTGAGGCCGAAGAGCCGACCCCGCGCGCGATCGCTGACGCCGTTCGTGAGACAAAGAACTCCGGGCTGTGGGCGGCGTCGGGCCTCTGGCGCCCCCGTCAACCCGCCTTCGAA
>JAESQQ010000755.1 GCA_016765095.1 Planctomycetota bacterium
CCCGCGGGAGGGGGTAAACCCCTCCCCTACGAAAGCAATGGGGTGTACCGCAACTTGTGATGGCAGCACTAGTGAGGAGCCTCGGAGAATGATTGTCGGAAGAAGAGTGGGCTGGGTTTTGGCAGCCGAGGATAACTTGGGCCAAGGCGAGCAGGGTCCGCTCTCCCTGAGTCCCAACGGCTGCGCTTGGATCAAGGAGCGCCTGCTCGACACCTGGAGGCCTCTGGACTCGGGCTGTTGGACACCCTGTGGCCTCGCGGCTTAGATCCCACAAGACGGTCTCCACCCCAACCAAACCGAAAGTTTTCGCCTCTCCCGGCTACGCTGTGGACAAGAGGTGGGCCCATGCGGAATCGCAGCGTTGTCCTGTTCAGTTGCTTCGTTTCGCTGGTCGCTTCGGTGGGGCTCGCCCTAGCCCAGGGACCGCCCGAGAACGAAGCGCGAACCTTCGTGCTGGTCGTGGGCGTCGAGAGATACGCCGACCCCAAGATCACCAACCTCTCCTACGCCGAAGACGACGCGCAGGCGGTCTACGACTTCTTCGCCAAGGACCCTCGCAGTCCGACGACGAAGGATCGCGTTCGACTCTTGGTCGGGAAGCAGGCCACGCGAGTCGAAGTCCTGAGCGCGATCGAGGAGCACTTGGTTAGCCGAGCCGTGGGACCTCGCGACACCGCGATCCTCTACTTCGCTGGACATGGCTTCTCCGACACGAAGGGCGTTTACCTCGCCACGTCCGACACGAAGCTCGACAAGCTCCGCTACACCGCCATCAGTTGGGTTGAGCTACAGCGCCTCTGGAGCCAGATCGGGGCCGGGCGCCGGGTGTTGTTCGCCGACGCGTGCCATTCAGGCGGGGCGGTGGAGGGACTGCGGGGTCCTGGCGGCATCGGGCGGCGGGCGCTCGCGCGGAAGCTTAAGCCTGACTTCGCGTCGGTCGTGATCGCGGCGACAGGGGCCAACGAACTCTCAATGGAGGACAAGGGATCGAAGCACGGCGTGTTCACAGCGAGCCTGCTCAACGGCTTGAGAGGCTCTGCGGACAAGGATCGCAACGGGACCGTCTCGCTCGGAGAACTCGCCGACTATCTCACGGAGCAGGTCCCTCTCCAGGCCCGGAAGGCTGGTGGGAAGCAGACCCCCACGATCCGTTTCAACGGCAGCAAGCCCTTCGCGCGCCGACTGGAGATCAGTCGGGGAAAGCCTCTAGTTGTCCGGTCAAAGGGGTCCGCAGAATTGCGGCGGGAACTCGCCGCCCTGAAGGGGAAGAACGCTGAAGCCGAGCGCGCCGCCAGGGAGGCGGCGGCTGCGCGTAGGCGACAGATCGCCGCGCGCGCACGGGAGCGAGAGCTAAGAAACAAGAGGGCCTCCTCCCCGCTCGAAGACGCCAACGCGGACGCCTCCAACACGCTCCGCCCGCGCGCCGCGGGCGAGGAGCCGGTCCGCGGGGGCAGGGTCCGCGTAAGGTTCTCCAGCCAGCCCGGCAAGCTCAACACCCACCTCGATAACAGCGCGGTGACCTCATACATCACGGCCTACATTAACGAGAGCCTGATCGAGCAGAACGGGGTCACCTTCGAGTTCGAGCCGCTTCTGGCCGAGGCCTGGGACCAGGAGGACATGCTGTTCGAGATCGTGAGATCCGAGCCGATCACCAACGTCGAGTTCGTCGCGAGCCAGCAGAAGTGGGTCCGCAAGCTGACGAACGGAACCACGCAGAACTGGTGGCCCTGGGAGATCGCCAAGGACGGAGGCGGCTTCAAGAAGCTGACCCTCAAGGAGCACATGGGCGTCGCGACCAAGACCGCGACGGGCTACACGATCAAGGACACTTCAGGCCAGACCAAGACCTTCGCGGCAGCCGCCGTGGCGGAAGTCAACAAGGGGACGGTGTTCACGTTCCACCTCAAGGAGAACGCCGTCTGGCACGACGGGAAGCCGGTCACCGTCGAGGACATCATCTTCTCGCTCGACTTAATCAAGTGCGAGTTCGTCGACTGCCCCTCGACCCGGTCCTACTACAAGGACGTGCGTCCGGCGACGCAGGTCGGCCCGCGCTCGGTTCGGATCATTTACGAGAAGCAGTACTTCAAGGCGATCGAGTTCGCGGGCGGCATCGTCGCCTTCCCCAAGCACATCTTCGATCCCGGCAACCTCCTCGCGAACGACCCCAAGGCGTTCGGCCAGAAGTTCAACAGGCACCCCATGCACCGGACGCCGGTCGGGAGCGGGCCCTACAAGTTCTCCAAGTGGGAGGAGGGGGTCTCGCTCACCGTCACGCGCTTTGAGGATTACCACACCCCTGAGAAGGGCGGCTACCTCGACGAGTTGATCTGGCGCTTCATTCCCCAAAGTCAGGACGCCTTGGCGTCGCTGCGCGCCGGCGAGATCGACTTGCTGCCCGCCATGACGCCGCCCCAGTACTTCGACGAGACCAAGGGCGACTTCGAGAAGCGCTTCGTCAAGCCGCTCTATTACTACGGCAACATGGGCTACATGGGCTGGAACATGCGCCGCCCGCCCTTCGACAACCTCAAGGTTCGCAAGGCCATGGCGTATGGCGCGCTGAACATTCCCGAGTTCCTAAAGACGGTCCTCTATGGGGCAGGCCAGCAGGTCGCGGGTTCTCAGTACATCAAGGGGCCGGCCTACGACCACTCGATCCAGCCCTACCCCTTCAACCCGAAAGTGGCTCGCAAGCTCCTCGGCGAGGCGGGTTGGTTCGATCGCGACGGGGACGGCGTGATCGAGAACGCCGACGGGAAGCCTTTCGCGTTCGAGATGCTCACCCCCCAGGGCAGTTCCACGAACCGGAAGATGATGGCGATCGTCAAGAAGAACTTGAGGAACCTCGGGATCAAGATGAGCGTTCGCGAGCTTGAGTGGGCCGTGTTCCTCGAGAACATCAACAGCCGCGCGTTCGAGGCCTGCCGACTCGGCTGGGGCCAGTCGATCGAGAGCGACCCCTTCCAACTCTGGCACAGCTCAAGCAGCAAGAACCAGGGCAGTAACCACTGCGGTTTTGTTTCGGCAGAGGCGGACGAGTTGATCCTCAAGATTCGCAAGACGATCGACCCCACGAAGCGCCAGAAGCTCCACTTCGCGTTCCAGAAGATCCTTTACGAGGCTCAGCCCTACAACTTCCTCTACTGCTCTCCAGCGCTCGGTGCCTACAACCCGCGCTTCCACGGGGTGCGCTTCACGGCGCTCCGCCCAGGCTACGACCTGCGCGAGTGGTACGACCTAGACGCGCAGAAGAAGTGACGCAGTTGAAAGGCGCAGGACGAGCCCAAGCACGCTGACGCGCTAGCTGCTGGGCTTGACCGGTTTCGACTCTGAGGGTCGTCCGTTCGTGGTCATGCCGCTTGTGAATTGGCGAGATCTGCGCCGTGTCGCCGGGCCCCTATTTGGCCTTCGCAAGGGGGTGACACTAGAGGACCGCGAGCCGTCTCGGGGAGGGTCGTTCGCTGCGCGTGACCTCACCGACGCCAAGGTGGGCTCGAATGCAGGCGAAGTGTGTCGTCACGTAGGAGGCAAACTCAGGCATTCCGACGTAGGCGGGTGGAGCGTAGCGGGCCACGATCGGGCGGGGTTGAAGGGGGGCGCCGGTCCCTCCGGCCGCAGTGAACGTCACCCAGTCGTGATGGAAGGGCTCCTCCCGTGGGTCGGGCTCGCCGAAGCGGGGTGTGACCAACCTTTGGAAGCGGACGGCCTCTTCCAGGACCTCGACCTCGCAGCTGGGGAGGAAGCGCTGAGTCCCTTGGACGACCTCCTCGAAGAACGCGTCAGCCCGGACCAGGGCCGCGTGTGCGACAGCCTCAGAGACTTCGACCAGGGCCTCGCTCTCGCTCATGGGGAGGGCCAGGGGCCCTCCTTTCGCGATCGAGTCGAGGTAGCGATCGACGACGCGACCGAGGTCGGCGAAGACCGACCCCTCTGGGGCCTCCTCAGTCAGGGCGCAGAGGTAGAGCAGGTAGGCCCCTAGGTCTGCTCGCGCGACCTCCGTCAGCCACTGGAGGACGACGCGGAGCAGCCTCTGGTTGAAGATAGCGCTCGCGAGGTAGGCCAAGCGGTAGGTCCGGCGCCACTCTGCAAAGGGCATGTCGACGGTCCCGACGACCACCTCTTGATACTCATCCATCACCGGGTTCCAGCCCACTCGCTGGGTTTTCCAGCGGCAGCGTCGGGTCTCGATTCCGAATCGCTCACGCTCCTGGGCCTCGGCCAGCTCGGTGTTGTCGAGGAGGAGGCAGAGGTAGATCGCGAAGTCGTGGCGAGGCCAGGAGGGCATCGCCGTCACGAGGGTGTTCGCGAAGGAGGCCCGAGTCTGGCGCGGCAATCCCAGGATCAGCTCGTTGTGGGTCGGGATCCCGCGCCCCCCCATGATCTGAAGCAGCTTGATCGACTCGCCGCTTTGAATGTTGTCGCGCTTGACCGCCTTCAGCACGTCCTCGTCGAAGTCCTGTACCGCCAGGCCGACGCAACAGCCGATCCCCGCCTCGTGGAGGATCTCGATCGTCTCGAGGTTTCGACGGTGGTTGTTCTTGGTCAGATAGAAGTAGCAGTAGGTTGGTCGGCCGGTGACACGCTTCACCTCGGCTAGAGTGCGGGCGATGCCGCTGTCGCGCGGGCGGATCCCGAAGTTGGCGTCTGTGATCGCCATGTGGCTGAAGCCGCGGTCGGCGATCCAGTCCAGCTCCGCGCGCACCCGCTCGAGGGGGAACTCCACCACGTGCTTGGTGAGGGACCAATCGCAGAAGGTGCAAGAGAAGGGGCAGCCGCGATTCGTCTCGACCAGCGCCATCGAGAAGTCGGCCCGCCCCTCCGCTAGCAAGGCGTCGAAGGTGCCGTCGAGGTATGGCGAGGCGGTCTGGGTGAAGTCGAACACGCGCTCGGCTGGGGCCGTGAACAGAACCTCGTCGCCACGCCGGAAGGCCAGCCCGCCGACGGCGCCAAGCCCTTCTCCTCGCAGCTGCGCGCGGAGGAGCGATCGAAAGGTCAACTCCCCTTCGCTAAAGACCAAGACGTCGAGGGCGGAGTGCTCTCTAAAGAGGCGTCGCACCAGGGGGTCAGGCCGCGGAACCGCGGGGCCCCCCGCCACGATCAACGCCTCGGGGTAGGCCTCTCGAGCCGCAGCGGCCACCGCCAAGGAGTAGGCGGCGTTCCACGGATAGAGCGAGAAACCAATGACGTCGGGTTGGCCAAATCCGGCCACGACTTGTTCGATCGGTTCGCGCCGGACCACGATCGAGAAGGCGGCCTCTCGAGCTAGATCGGAGTCGAGCTTGGCGGTGGCGACCAGGATCCCCGCAGCCAGGGGGAGGGCCGGGGTGTTGTCGATCCCCTCGAACTGAGTCACGACGACTTTCATTGCGCAGCCATGGTGGCACAGGGATTCGCTCTCCGCACTCCGCCGCAGCACGGGTGTCTCGTTCGTGAAGCGGGAGGGATTCGGAGAGCCCTCTCGGCTAGCGGCCGGATTCGAGTTGCCGGATCGTTTGCCGGGCCCGCTCGGCCATGGGGTGGTTGGGAGCGAGCTCGACGCTCCGCTTGAAGGCCTTGATCGCGCCGGGCCGGTCCCCTCCGCGCGCGCGGAGGAGCCCGAGGTTTCCCCAGGCCCCGGGTTGGTTCCCGTCCAGCTGGAGGGAAGCCTCGAGGTCCTTGGTGGCAAGGGCAGCCCAGGGGCGCTTTCCTCGCTGCCAACCCGCGACGTAGGAGGTCGCTCGGTTCGTGAGGAGCGTGGCGGCGCGGGGCCCGAGCGCGAGGGCCTGCGTGTAGGCCGCGACCGAGCCCTCGACGTCATTGAGGAAGTAGAGGGCGAGCCCCTTCTGGTGGTGTCCCTCGGCGTCCTTGGGGAGGACTTCGACGGCGCGTTCGGCCTCCTCGAGGGCGCGCCGATAGCGCTGCTTGTGAATCCAGATCAGGGCTTGGAGGGCGTGACCTCGTCCCCGGGAGGAATCCTTTGGGCTGCTCTGGAGTCTGCGCGCGACTTGTTTCGCCTCGGAGAGGCGTCCCGTGCGGACTAAACGCAGGCCCTGGTCGTAGAGGCCGCCTACAGCGTCATCCTTGGCGGGGCGATCGAGGCTCGCGAGCAGCGCTCCCGCTCGCTGCTCACCGAGCTCCTTGGCTCGCCGGCCGTCGCGCTTGGCGCCGTCTAGGTCTCCGGCCGCCTGCTTGGCCTTGGCTCGAGTAAACCACAGGAAGCCCTGCCGAGGCTGACGCTCGATTGCTTGGTCGAGGAGGGAGATCGCTCGCTCGGGCCGCCCGCGAGCGAGGGCCAGGTCGGCCCGGAGCGAGATCGCCTGGAGGTTCCCCGGCGAGAGACGTTTGGCGACCTTCAGGTCGCGCTCGACGGCAGCCTCCAACTCTTGCTGCGCCTCACCGCTCGCGCGCTCGCTCTTGGCGAGGTTTAGGAGGGCCCGGTTTGTGTAGGCCTCGACCTCGTCGGGGTCGACCGCGATCGCGTCCCCGAAGGCGGCGATCGCCTCGTCCTTTCGGCCGAGGCGGTTCAAGAAGGTGGCTCGCATCAGGTGCGCCGGCGTGACGCGTCGATTGCGCCCCAGGATTCGATCCGACTCGGCCAGGCCCTCCTCGACGCGACCCAAGTCGCGGAGGCAGAACAGGCGCGCCAGGCGAGCGGGGACAAAGCTCGGGGCCAGCTGAGAGGCTCGCTCGGCGGCCGTCAGGGCTTCGGGGAGGCGCCTCATGCGTCGGAGGGTGATCGAGCGCTCCACGAGCAGGTTCGCGTTCTCGCCGTGGGCGAGGGCCGCGTCGAGGACCTTGAGCGACTCCTCGAGCTTGCCCTGTCGTTGGAGGACCGAGCCCAGAGCGACCGCACGCGCGGGGTCGCCGGCGTCCTCGCCGAGGTGCTCGGTCAGCCCGCTCGCCTGGCCTAGGACGAGGGTCACCTCGTTCGCGAAGGGCGAGCGGGGGCCGAAGTGCTTGAGCGCCTCGTGGAGGACGCGCCCGGAGCGCGGCGAGTCACCCAAGCAGAGCGCGCGCCCGGCTCGGGCGGCGCGGGCCGAGTTCTGCTCCGAGCGGAGGTAGGTCTCGAGGGCCCGCTGAGCCTCGGGGGCGGTCGACTGAGCGAGGGCGGAGACTATGAGGCGAGCCACCGCGATCTCTCCCTGACCCAGGACGCGGGTCTGCTCCGAGCCGAGAATGGTCGTGGCCCGCGCGGTGGCTCCGCTTTGGCGGGCGTACCAGGCCTCGAGCCGGCGCGCCTCGCGCTGCCAGACGTGCTCGTCTTTGGGGGACCATTGTCCAGCGATTCGCTGGGGGAGGAGCGCTAGGATCACCTCGGCTTCGCTGCCGAGGGCTCGCCGCCAGAGCGTGGCTTCGACCTCCCGGAGCTTCGCGCTGATCTTGGTCAAGCGCTCACAAAGGAGGGCCAGCGTCGCGGGGTCGAGGTTGCGCACGAGCCGGAAGGTCGCCTGTTCGAAGGCGAACTCGCGGTCTTCCAAGGCCCCTTGGGCGGCCTGTCCGAGGGCCTCCTCGACGGTCTCTCGGCGGGCGCGCTCCTTGGCGAGGGCCGCGTCCTGCTCCTGATCGCGGGCGGC
>JAESQQ010000756.1 GCA_016765095.1 Planctomycetota bacterium
CCTACTCGCCGGACTTCAACCCGATCGAGGAGTGCTGGTCGAAGTTGAAAGGGATCATTCGTGGCTAGGAGCCACGAACCATCCCGGATCTCGACGCTGCGATCGCAGACGCAGCTGGGCGCGTCACTCGTAGCGACGCGATCGGTTGGTTTCAGCACGCGGGATATCAGATCAACCGATGAGCGCTGTGAGACTGATCGTTTCGAGGCCGCACCAGCAAAGGCTTGCCACCAATTCGCACCAATTCGGTGCCGTTTGCAACAAGGCAGCAGGGCGAGGTCGGGGGGTGGAGGCGAGGCTCGTCTTGCGTATACTATTGGGTCCTATGAAGACCTTTTTTTGAAGCTTTTGGGTCCTGTGAAGACCCCTTTCTGAAGCTTTGTGTCTCCTGAAGACCCGTCATTGTGTCCTCCGAAGACCCGCTTGTGAAGACCCGCCTTGTGAAGACCCCTCGCATTCTCCTCGTCGACGACAGCGAAGTCGTCCTCGCCACGCTCCCGCTCGTCTTGGCGGGTCACTTCGAGGTCGAGACCTGCCCGAATCCAATGCTGATCGCGGCGAAGCTCCGCCAGACCCCGTTCGACATTCTCCTCCTCGACGTCGACATGCCCGCGCTGAGCGGTCCTCAAGCCGTCTTAGCCCTGCGACGCTTCGACGCCCTCGGCTCGACAAAGGTCGCGCTCTACTCCGCCCGGCAGGGCGAAGCCCTAGAGGAGCTCTCTTTGTCATGCGGCGCCGCCGGGGCGATCCCGAAGGACACCACGGGCCCAGACTTGATCGCGGCCCTGAACAGGCTGCTCGAAGACCTTCCCACCGGCTCGACCGGCGGGCACGTCTTGCTGCAGGGAGTCGAGGCGATCGTGTTCGCCCAGGCGCCGCTCGAGGCTCGCTTGGTCCGGCTCCTCGGCGAGCTTGGGGTCCACGGCCAGGCGCGAGGGGTGTTGGGGATCGACCGCGTCATGCGCGAGGTCGGGGCTGGGCTCGTGATCTTCGAAGAGGCCGCGATCGACGACTTGCCCGGGACCCTCGCGCGCCTTCACACGCGGGGCGTGGTCGGGCACAAGGCCCTGCTCGTGATCGGAGCGAGCGCCACCGAGGAAGCGATCGGAGCTCCGGGCCTTGACTTGGAGTCCCTCGGGGAGGGCGCCCGGGCTGCTCTCTCGCGTGTCGGAGGTCAGCGGTGAGGCGAAGGCTCCTCGTGCTCGGCGCCTTCCTCCTGACAGGGTGCGGCGCGACGGCGAGCGTCGAGCTGAGCCTGGCCGCGAGCCCGACCCTCCTTTCGGAGGCGGCGGCTCGTCACGCGCTCACCCGCGCACCCGTGGTCTACGAGTTCACCCCCGCGCTGGAGGCCCTGGTCGCCCTCGGAGAGTACGAGGATCGGTGGCACCGCTACCGAGTTCGGGTCGGGGCGAGCCTCCGCCTCCGCCTCCCGCAGGTCGCGCGTGCGCTCTTGGGCTCGGGCCAGGTAGGCGATCCCCTCGTCCTTCGCTACGAGAGCCCTCTCACCAGCTGCGCCTTCACCCGCGACGAGGCCCGCGCCGAGGTCGGCGTCACGGTGATCGTGCGCCAGGGAGACCTTGAGTTGGGGCGGCGGCGCCTCACGAGCGCGGGAAGCGCGCCGCTCACGAACGCCTTTAGCTTCGACGTCGAGAGGAGGCTCCGAGTCGCCTTCGAGCGAGCTCTAGCTCGGCTGGACGTCCAGCAGCTCTTGTTCTTGGCGAGCCTCGAGCTCCCAAGAGCGCAGGGTGGGAGGCCAGCCCCGTCAGCGGGGGGGGCGTCGGGCCGCCCTCAGGAGGTCGACCTCGAGCAGATCGAAGAGCTCGTTCAGATTGGCGACGGCCTCGGCGCAGAGCGAGCGCTGACGACCCTCGTCCAGCGGGATCCGACCAACGCGCTCTTCTTTCAGCGGAGAGGCGCGCTCCGCCTCAACCTCGGTCGAGACCACGAGGCCCTCGCGGATTGCTTTCGCGCGCTCGAGCTCGACGATCAGCTCGCGGCGGCCTTTGTGACCCGCGCCATGATTTGGGCCCGTCGAGGCGAGCGCCAGCGCGCGCTCGCCGACTGCGACGCGGCCCTCGCTGCCCCTCATCCCGAGTCAATCGAAGCGCACGTCCGCCGGCTTCGAACTCGCGTCCAAGCCTCGGAGTGAACGCTCATGAAGTCCCCCCGCTCAACTGGCCTGCTCCTGTTCCTGTCTCTGTTCGTGGCGCTCCTCGCGGGCCCCAGCCACGCTCAAGACGCGGAGGCGCCCTCAGACGCCCCCGCTTCGGACTCAGCGAAGGACGCCGACTCAAATCCAGAGCCTGACGCTGAGAGCGACGCTCCAGGCGACTCTGAGGGTGACCCGGGCGAGGAGGAAGACCCGCTCGGGGGAGAGGAGGAGTTCCCCGAGGAGGAGGGCGACTTTAGCGACCTCGAGGCTCGCCTCGAGGAGGGCCTCACAGACGACGTGTCCTCGCGGCGGACAGGCTCCTTCGGCAAGTACCTGACGCAGTACGGAATCGACCCCTACCTGCACGCCTACGCGACCTTCGACTACGTGAACTTCGAGAAGAAGAAGGTCGCCAACACCTTCGACATGCACTACTTCAACCTGTTCATAGGCGCGAACATTCGCGACCGGATCATTCCTGAGCTCCAGATCGAATACGAGCACAGCGAGGAGATCTCGGTTCGCTTCGCGCAGGTCGATATCTGGATCCACGACTTGTTGACGATCCGAGCCGGCCTCTGGCTGGTGCCCTTTGGCACCTACAACGAGTACCTCTACCCCGAGTTCCTCTCCAAGACCCCCCGCGGCCCGATCCTAGACGGGACGCTCCGCGAGCTCATTCCCGTGGCCTGGAACGACGTCGGGGTTCAGCTCCGCGGGCGCTACGAGCTCGCGGACGACATTGAGATCAACTACGTGGCCTACGTAGCAAACGGCCTCGAGCAAAAGGACGACGCGAACACGCCGCTCGTCGAGGACGGCGGCTCGATTCGCGCCATGCGGAAGAATTTTCGCGACCAGAACAGCGGCCGGAAGTCGGTCGGGGGTCGCGTTGGGTTCAAGGGCTACGGGCTCAACTTCGGGGGCAGCGTCTACCACGGGGCTTACACCGAGGACGGCAGGCAGGAGATCACGTTCTTCGGGTTCGACGCCCAGTATGAGCGCGGCGGGTTCTCGGCTGGGGTCGAGGCGGTCTATGTGCACCAGCGCAAGAGAGCCGCCGTGGATCTCTATCGCAAGGGGGTCTACGCCTGGGTCGCGTACCGCTTCGAGGGGGTCTTGGGGGACTGGGTCGCGGTCGACGTCGAGCCCGTGTTCGCGATCGACTGGGTTCGGCTCGGCAACAAGTTCGCCAACAACCGGCTGGAGAAGGCGGGCAATCGGCGGGGATACATAGGCGGGATCAACATTTACCCCTTCCCCCAGGTCTTGCCAAACCTCAACTGGCGGGTGTTCTATGCCGGCTACGACCAAAACGGCGACGAGGTTCGGGACAACATTTTCATGACCCAGTTGACCCTCGGTTTCTAGGCGTGCCCGCTCGCGCCAGGACCTTCGGCTGGAGCCTGATCTTGCTCTCCTCTTGCTCGCTCAGCGCTTGGGGGGGGGACCGGGAGATAGCCCCAGCGGAGGGCTACGCCAAGCTCAGCACCGCCGCGCTGAGCTTGGTGAGGGGCCTGCGAAAGGTGGTCGGAGGCTCGGTCACGATCGTGATCCTGCACGGAGGCGATCGCTCACACAAGCTCCTCGCGATCGACCACCGCAGCGCGTTTCTGGACCGAGCCAAGGCGAACCAGGCCCTCGGCAAGGTCAAGATCGACAAGGTGATTCGGCACGCCTACAGCGACCCAGGAGAGCTCCGCAAGCTCCTCAAGACGAGCGGGGCCAGGATCTTGGTGATCGGGACCGGCCTCACCCGGTCGCTGAAGGAGATCCTCAAGGAGGCCAAGGCCGTCAAGGCCCTCACGCTTGGCTGCCGCGCCTCCCAGACGCGCCTCGGGGTCGGGTTCGCGGTCGTCCGCCTCAACCGCCGCCTGCGAATGTTCATAAACCGCAAGGCCTGTCTCCAAGCTGGCTTCCGCTTCTCGAACGCGGTCCTCAAGCGCGCCACGATCGTGGACCGGAAAAAGAAGTAGGCCTGATGACCTTTACGGTGCGCGCCCGGATTCTCCTGCTCACGATCGCCCCGGTCCTGCTCTTGGCCTACCCGGTCCTGGTCTACTTCCCGGCCCAGTTCGCGGCGGCGTCTCGAAATGGACTCGAGGCCAAGCTCGGGAGCATCAGTCGACTCCTAGGGCACACCCTCGGGTCGGACCTTCACCTGATGGCCTCGGGGGGAGTCATGGCCGCCGACCTCGAGGACCAGATCGCGGGGCTCGAGGACGACGGGGACGTGCTCCGGGTCGGCGTCTACTCCGCCGAGGCCAAGTTCTTGGCAGGCTTGCATTCGACCGCCACCACCGCGCCCTCCGTCGAGGGTCTCGTCCCGCAAGGCGAGCGGCGCGCTCTCTTCGAGAGCACGCCGGGTGAGCTGCGGATCGTGTCGAGGGTCTTCGTGACGCCTGAGACGGACGAGGGAGAGCCGCCAGCCGCGAGCAAGCACGTCGGCTACCTCGTGATCGACGCCTCCCTCGCGAGCGTGACCAAGCTCCAGTCGGAGCAGCGCGCGACGGCGATCGGGATCGGGGGCGCGGCCTTGATCCTCGGCGTCTTGCTCGCGCTCTTTGTGGGAACTCGGATCTCAGGGAGCCTGACCGAGGCCACAGCCCTCGCGAGCGAGGTCGGTCGCGGCAACCTGAGGGTCGCGCTCCCCGAGCCCAAGGGCAGCGACGAGCTGGCCTCAATGCTCGGCTCCCTCCGGGGGATGGTCGAGGGCCTCCACGCCCTCGAGGCGCAGGCCCAGGCGATCGCGCGCTGCGATCTGAGCACGATCACCGAGGGGGAGGGGGACCTCCACAAGGCCTTCGCGCAAATGGTCACCCAGCAGCGAGAGCTCGTGCACGAGCTCTCCGAGACCGCGACCGAGCTCGAGACGAGCAGCCACGAGATCCTCGCGACCCTTCGCGATCAGGAGGCTGGCGCGAACGAGCAAGCCAGCGCCGTCGAGGAGGCGCGCCGGACGATGATCTCGTTGCTCGACGCCTCCGCTCAGATCGCGGACGCGGCCAAGTTGGTTCACACCAACGCCCTGCGGACGAAGGAGTCGAGCGCGGAGACGGCGGACCGAACCGGCCAGCTGAACCAACTCACGGTGCGGATCGGCGACGTCCTGATCGGGATCACCAAGATCGCCGACCGGAGCGACATTTTGGCGCTGAACGCGGCGCTCGAGGGGACCAAGGCGGGTGAGGCTGGCAAGGGGTTTATTCTGGTCGCGGAGGAGATGCGTCGGCTCGCGGAGAACGTGCTCGGCAGCGTGCGAGACATTTCAGAGCTCGTCGAGGCGATTCGAGTCGCGAGCCAGGCCTCCGTCCTCGCGACCGAGCAGGGCGTCAAGCTCTCGCTCGAGACCGCCAACTCCGCCAATCAGATCCGCCTGACGAGTCAGCAGCAGCAGAGCGGGACTGAGCAGGCGACTCAGAGCATGAACGAGATCAGTGAGATCCTGACTCAGGCTCTGAGCGGAGCGCGGCAGACGACCGGCGCGGTCGAGGACCTCAGCCAGCGGGCCTCGCGGCTTCGTGAACTGCTCTCTCAATACGTCCTCGAGGACGGACGGCCGTGAGCGAGGCGGGAGCGCTCGAAGACGAGTCCTCACCAGCCGAGGTCGCCGGGAGCCTGCTCGTGTTTCGGGCGGGCGGGACCACGCTCGGGATCGAGACGAGCTTCGTCGAGCGGCTCGTCGCGGACGACCTGCCGCGGACCGCGGTCCCCGGCGCGCCCGCGCACATTCTGGGCGTGATCAACCATCGGGGGGCGGCGATCGCCGTCTTGGACTTGCTCACGTTCTTGGCCTTGCCGCCGGCAGACGACCCGACTCGGAGGTTGGTCGTCGTGCGCGCAGCGGGCATGGGCGCCGCGATTCCCGTTCAGGCGATCGGGGGGATCGAGCGCGTCGAGTTCGACTTCGCGCGGCTGGAGGACGCGGGCGCGCTCGACCACACCCGAGGCCTCCTCGACTTGGAGTCGGGGCCGGTCTACGTCTTGGATCTTCCTCAGCTCTTGCAGGCAGCAGCAGCGCGCCCCTCGTGAGCGACTTGGTCCGATTCGAGCTCCTCGGGGTCGCATACTCGATCGACCTCAGCCTGGTCGAGTCGATCGAGCCGGCGAGCGCTGAGGACATGGACCTCGCGGAGGCGCTCGGGGTCGGGAGGGCGGGGGCGCTCCGTCCTCGAGAGCGAGCGCTGCGACTGGTCGGAGGAGGGCCCGCCTTGCGAATCGGGGCCGCGCTCAGCTTCCAGGCCCTGGGCCAAGCCCTCGACTTGCCGGAGCTGGCTC
>JAESQQ010000757.1 GCA_016765095.1 Planctomycetota bacterium
AGGGGCCTGTGGGGGGTCCGAAGGGGAAGGGCCCGAAGCTGGCTCAGCCACGCTAGCTCCTCCGCCGAATCGCGAACGCCACGATCCCGAGCCCGATCGCGAACGAGGGGAGCCCAAACACCGCGACCAGGCTGATCTGTGCGATCTGGTCCCTGGTCATCACGAGTCGGGTCGGCTCTTGGATCTTGACCTTGCCCACGATCCGCGTCTCCCGCTCGAGACACCACTGAATCGCGTTCATCAGGAACTCGAGGTTGACGTTGCTCCGCTGGGAGGTGAACTCAGTCGTCGCGAAGTCGAGGTCGCCCACGACCACGACTCGACTCGGGGTCTTGGGCCCCGTCTTTCCGGTGCTGTCGTGAGCATGAGCCGCCATGGCAAAGCTGTAGGGCCCCGGCTTCCCACGCTCCCGCGAGCCTGGGTTGGCCTGGCCGAAGTAGGCCCGGTCCCTCCCCTCGAGGCTCTTGAGCAGCGACTCGGTGATCACGTTCTTGATCGTGAGGGTCGTCAGAGGTCGCGCGGTCCGGAGGTACATCCGGCCCCGCTGAATCGGACGCACGAGCGGGTGACGGTGGCTGAAGCGAAACACGCCCTCGAGGTCCGCAGTGCGCACCTGCCGCCCACCCGAGACCTCACGGATCACACTCACGATTCGGTCCCGACAGAGGATCCCGTAGTGATCCCGAATCAGATCCTCGAGACCGACCTCGAGCCACTCCACCCCGTCGCCGAGGGCCGGCGCAGACTCGTAGCGCCCTTCGGCGAGGAAGATCAAGTCGCCGCCACCCTTGAGGTAAGTCGCGATCGCGGCCGTCTCGATCTTGGTCATCTGACTGCGAGGACCGGCCACGATGAGGAGATCGGCGTCGTCGGGGACCGCGTTCGAGTCCTCCTCGACGAGGTTGAGGGCCTTGACCTCCATGTTCCGCTCGCGGATCCGCTCGACCCAATAGGCGAGACCCGATCCCCCCATGGCTCCGATCGAGGGCTCGCCATGGCCCGTCAGGAAGTAGATCACCGACTTCTTAGTGTCGCGAAGCTCAAGGATCGCGGTCGTGATCGCTCGCTCGCCGTTAAACGCGAGCCGGCGCCCGCTCCGATCCGAGGGGTCTCGCTGCCAGAGCTCGTCGAGGCTGACTCGCTTGCTCCGCACCACCTCAAACTCGCCCGCGTCCTTCTTGCCGATCTGAACGATCAAGCCCATCAGGGCTTGGTCGTTGGTCAAATCGCCCGTCACGCCGAGCGCTTTGAGCTTCTCCTGACGCTCGAGGGCGTCGCTGACCGAGAGGGTGTTGAAGAACTCGCCCGAGATCAGCGAGTTGGCCTCGCGGTATTCAGCGATCAAGGCCCTCAACTGCCGGAGCAGCTCCGGGTTCTCGTTGTTGAGCCCCGCCTCGGGCACGATCAGGAGGAGCCGAATCGGCGCCTCCACCTCCTCCACGAGGGCCCGGCTCTCCTCCGAGAGCGTAAAGACCTGGGATTTGGTGACGTCGATCCGCCAGAGTTCGTGGCGCGCGAAGAGGTAGTTCGCGAGCACGAAGAGCGTGATCCCGAGCACGATCTGAAAGCTCGCGTTGGCGAACCCACGCGCGCGGCGGTGCCCCAGCACGACGACCGGAATGTAGAGGACGCGCTTCCAAAGCGGCGCGTCCTGGAGGCGAGCAGCGAGGGCGTCGGTGGCGCCCGTTGCGAAGTGCGGATCGCGGGCGATGTGGAACAGCCCGATCGCGACGCCTTGCACGAACAGGAAGGACCCGGCCCAGAACAGGAACACCAAGCGCCGGCTCTCGGACTCGGTCGCGAGCTCCGGGTCTTGGAGCGAGCTGAACAAGTAGCCGAGGAAGAACAGGGCCCCGAGGATGATCGAGATCAAGGCCATGATCCCGAGCGGGCTGCGGTTGGCCTGCGGGGCGTGCTTGCGGAGGTCGCTCACGCTACCTACCTCCCTGAGCCGCGAGGCCCCGAACAGCGAGGAACAAGAACAGCGTGGTCGACGTCAAGTAGTAGGTCACCGAGCGCCAAGAGATGATTCCACTCGCGAACAAGTCTTGATGCGTCGTGACCGAGAAGTGCTCCAAGACGGCTCTTAGGACGGGATGGGAGCCTGGCTGAATCAGCGCCTGGGCCAACAGGAACATTCCGACGAGGGCCACGGCCGAGACGAGGTAGGCCAAGATCTGGCTGCGGGTCAGGGAAGACGTGAACACGCCGATCGCCGTCGCGAGCAATCCGATCAGGAGCAGCCCAAGGTAGCCCGAGAGGATCGGGCCCCAGTCCCAGCTGACGGAGTAACTCTTGATCAGAGCCGCATAGCCGAGGCTGAACGAGCTCATGAACAAGAAGTAGCAGGCCACGGCGCCGAACTTGGAGAGCACGACTTGGGTCTCGGTGACCGGGGCCGTCAGGAGCAGCTCGAGGCTCCTGGTCCGGCGCTCCTCCGCCAGGAGTCCCATAGTCAACGCGGGACAGATCAGGATCAGCGAAAGCCAGAGGTAGAAATTGTTCGTCAAGTAAGCCGCAGCGGGAAGCGGCGGCGGTCGCGACGCGGCGCCCGCGTAGTAGTAGATCAGCATCGCGAGCAGGAACCCGTTGAGGACCAGATAGACAAACAGGACGATGTAGGCCACGGGGTGGAAGAAGACCCGCTTCAGCTCGCGCCATGTGAGCGCGTTGAGGCCCTGGTACCACCACCGGTCAAGCGGCAGCCCGAGGGGGTTGAAGCGCGCCGGAGGCCTCCGGCCAGTCAAGAGCGTCAGGAGCCCCAGGAGGGCTGGGTAGGCCGTCATGGCGACGGACGCCAGTCGGATCACGCTCAAGACGCGGGCGTTGGTCGTCCCGAAGTCGTGGCTGTAGACGCGCTGGACGAGCACGAACCCAACGGTCCCGAACGCCAAGAGCCAGGCCAGACCGACCAAACGAGTCCCAAGCTGCGGAGCCGAGAGGGGGGGTGAGAGAGCAGACCCCAGGGCCGTTGGCGCGGCGATGGTCTTCTCCTCAGCCGCAGGCTTGTCTGCCGCCTCAGCCGCAGGCTTGTCTGCCGCCTCAGCCGCAGGCTTGTCTGCAGGCTCAACCGCAGGCTTGTCTGCCGCCTCAACCGCGGGCTTGTCTGCCGCCTCAGC
>JAESQQ010000758.1 GCA_016765095.1 Planctomycetota bacterium
CCGGTCTTGGGGTCGCGCCGACTAAGCAGCTCGGCCGCCACGTCTCGCCACCACTCGCGGAGGCCGAGCCGCTCGACGCCCGCCGTGTCCATAGCCTTCTCGAGGCTGTAGGTGTAATAGAAGAACCAGGCCGTTGCGCGGCGCGGGTTTCGAGTCACGTCGTAGTTGTTGAGGAGCCAGGCCAATCCGTCCCGCAGGGACGTCATGAGCTGCTTGTCGAGCTTCGGCTCGAGCGGTCCGAGCTCGAGGAGAGCTGCGCGGGCGACCGCCACGGTCGAGGCTCCGGCCGCAGTCATGGAGCCGTAGGCGCCACCCTTCGGACGTCGCGTCATGCGGTAGAACCAACCGCGCGCTTCGGCCCCGGCCAGCTCGATCGTCCGGCCGTGGTTTCGCTCGAGGGTCTTGTTCGGATCGCCGAGCCGATCGCGCGGATCGTGGGCGAAGGGTGAGCCTGGGCTGAAAATGCTCCCGGCCAGGTTTCGCTCGGGGCCCGTCTTGGCTTGGCTCCCGATCGCCTCCTTGGCGACCTCGCGCCAGACCTCCGCGGGGACCTCGACGCCGCTCGCCATGGCCGAGTGGAGCGCGAGCACCGCGAACTGGGAGTTGCTTCGATCGCCGCTGGTGGTGACCGGCTTGTGCTTGTGATCGAGGGGGCCCCCCTTGCCGCCCGCTTCCTCGCCGCCGGGGTTGCCGTAGTAGCTCCACCAGCCGGCGCCGACCTTGCGCGTCTTGATCAGCCACTGGGTCGCGCGCCGAATCAACTCGCGATCGACCTTGGCCGGGTCCTTGCGGTGGAATCGCGTCACGCTCCGAGTCCGGTCGCGGGGAGGGAGCGCCTGGCGCTCCACCGCGCGCGCCTCGAGCGCCATGATGAACAGCGCGACCGAGTAGGTCGCCTCGTGGGGCTGACTCGCGAGCCAGCGGAAGCAGGCGTCGAGCTTGGTCGGCGGGATCCCAGAGCGGAGCAGCGCGAACACGGGGAGCGCGAGCTGGCCAACGCGCTGGTGGCCTGGCTTGGCCGCGCTCTTGAACTTCGCGAGGCGCTTTTGGGTCGCCTTCTCGAGCCAGGCGGAGCCCTCCTCGATCGCGGTTTGGACCTCGAGGTGGAACTCCTTGCTGATCACTCGAACCGGGCGCGCCTTGGCGGGAACCATGATCGTTCCCTGCCAGACGTCGGTTCGCAGGGCGTCGCCCGCCTTCGAGGTGACCTGGAAGGTGTAGCTCGCCTGCTCGAGACGGCCGGTCTTCACGTTGAACCGGCTCTGCACGACGAGGTTCCCCTTCTGGAACCAAGCGGTCTTGCTCTGGCACTCCACGAGCAGGGAGCTGCGAATCGTGGCCCGCTTTCCCTTGATCCGGAGAGACTGGTTTCCGTGGGCCCGATACTTGGCCTGTTGCGTCCTGAAGCGCTCGTCGACCTCCACAATGACCGGCCCGCGCCGGCGCCTCTTCTTCGACTTGACCGCGTTCTTGGGGTCGGGGAGCCGGAGCGCGAAGTGCCAGACCAGGTCACCCGGACCCGTGAGGGCGAAGTCAGGCCGCCGGCCCTCGAGGAAGTCGACCTTGCTCAGGAGGAGCTTGGGCTGAATCCCTAGAGCTGGGGCGTCCTTGGGTGGAGGCCCTTGGTGAGTGTGTTCGTAGGGCTCCTTGTCCTCTCCGAGCTTCCAGAGAGGAGCGTCGGCCGCGAGGGCCGGCGAACTCAGAAGACAGAGCAAGCTGCAGAGCAGCGCCCCCGAGGGTGGGCCTAAGAGCCTAGGCATGCGTCCTCCTGCGCGATCAGCGCCACCCCCGTTATGGGAGCCGACCCCTTCCCACGCAAGCGCTCAGGGCCTTACTTCCTCGCCGCCGAGGGGTAAGCTCCAGTTGACTGAGAGGCCTGAGTGAGTGATTCGGAAACGTCCAACCCCGGAGCGAGCGCTGCCCCGGGCTCGGGAAACCACGACCTCCTCAAGCGAAGCCAAGTCTTCACAGGGCTGAGTGACGAGCAGCTGACGCGAGTCCTCGCGATCGGCGAGACCTGCAGCTTCGAAGAAAACTGCGTGATCGTCGAAGAAGACAAGCAAGGTGTCGACTGCTTCTTCGTCCTCGACGGCCGCGTCGATATCGAGATTCGCTCGCCCTTTGGGAGCGCGACCCAGAAAATCGCCACGATCAAGCGAGGCGAAATGTTCGGCGAGCTCTCGCTCGTCGACGGCTTCCTGCGCTCTGCGACGGCCCGCACGAGCGACGCGGTGGAGGCGCTCCAGTTCACGAACGCCAAGCTCGAGGAGCTCATGGAGGACGACCCCCGGATCGGGTTCACGATCATGCGCAACCTGGCCAACGTCCTCAGCTCGCGGATCCGCAATACGAACATGAAGCTCCGCAACGCGCTCTCGGACATTCTCTACTAGCGGTCGAGGCGCGACGCTTGCGCGCTCAGCCAGACCGCCCGAAGATCGATCAGCCCCAGCTAGGAGGCGCCATGTCGACTCAAAAGGCCCCTCAAAAGCGCCGTCAAACGGTCCCCCGAATCCAAGCTCGCAAGGGCGGCAAGAAGCCGCTCACGATGCTCACGGCCTACACCTATGCCCACGCCCGGCTCGTGGACGCGGCGGGCGTCGACATTATCTTGGTCGGGGACTCGCTCGCGAACGTCTGTCTTGGTCACGAGACGACCTTGCCCGTGACGGTCGAGCAAATGGTCTATCACACCGCCGCGGTTCGACGCGGAACTGACCACGCGCTCGTGGTCGGGGACATGCCCTTCCTGAGCTACAACGTCTCGATCCCTCAAGCGATCGAGAACGCGGGGCGCTTCCTCAAGGAGGCGGGCGCCGACGCGGTCAAGCTGGAGGGTGGGACCGAGGTCGCAGACGTCGTCCGAGCGATCTCACGAGCTGGGATCCCTGTCATGGGCCACGTCGGCCTGACGCCGCAGACCGTGAGCAAGCTGGGTGGCTACAAGGTCCAAGGCAAGTCCGCGCTCGCGGCGCGCCACCTCGCTGACGCCTGCCTAGCCCTCGAAGACGCGGGCGCGTTCGCGGTCGTGCTCGAGTGCGTGCCAAGCGACGTCTCGAGCGAGATCACCCAGCGCCTCGAGATCCCCACGATCGGAATCGGCGCTGGCCCGGGCACCGACGGGCAGGTGCTCGTGTTCCACGACGTGCTCGGCGTGTTCGTAGACGGATTCGAGCCCCGCTTCGTCAAGCGCTACGCGAACATTGGTGAGCAAGCCGTCAAGGCGATCAGCGAGTTCGTTCAGGAAGTCCAGAGCGGAGTGTTCCCCGGACCCGAGCACGGGTTCGCCATGAAGCAGGGCGAAGGCGACAAGCTCCCCGACGTCCTCTCCGACTCCACTCGCGGCGCGGTCGCCGACGGCTTGGTCGCGAGCGAGACGGAATAGCCGCCTCCCTCGCGTCGCTTCCAGCCCCCCCCGGTTGATACTCCAGCCATGTTCTATCGCCTCTTTCGCGCCCTCATTCGCCACTCGCTCTGGGTGTTCTATCGCCGGATCGAGATCGAAGGCCTCGAGGACGTCCCGACCGAGGGGCCGCTCCTGCTCGCGGCCAACCACCCCAACACAATGATGGACGCCCTGTTGGTCGCCATGAGCCTCGACCGTCAGGTCGGATTCGTGGGCAAGGCGACCCTGTTCAAGAACCCGCTCGTGGGCGCGTTCTTCCGCTACATGGGCGGGATCCCGATCGCGCGCAAGCAAGACGGCCCCGTCGAGGGCGGCGCGGCGCAGAACCAAAACGTGCTGGAGGCCTGCGAGATCTCGGTCGCGGCTGGCAACGCGATCCTGATCTTCCCCGAGGGGATCAGCCAAGAGCAGCCCCGACTCCAACCGCTCAAGACCGGGCTGGCTCGGATCGCGCTCGGCGCAGAGCGGCGGAATCCAGGCCAGGTGACCGTCGTCCCGACGGCGCTCGTCTACGACGACCACGAGACTTTTCGCAGCTCGGCCCGAGTCCGCTATCTGGCGCCGATCCAAGTCGCACCTTTTCTGGCCTTGGGCAAGGACGACCCCGACTCCTTCGCGCCGGCTCGTGCCCTGACGGCGGCGCTCGACGAGGCGCTCAAGGAGGAGGTCGTTCACGTCGAGGACAGCCAGAACGATCCCCTCGTGGCAGCGATCGACGACCTCGTGGGCAAGGACCGCACGACCCGGACTCAGGCCGGCGGCCGGCTCGCGGTGACTCCGATCGTGGCCAAGGCGGTCAACCACTTCGTCGAGCACGAGCCCGAGCGGGTCGCCGTCGTCGCTGGGCAGCTCGAGCGATATCAAGCCGCGTTGAGCGCAGCCGGCGTCGACGACGACGCAGTCCGTAAGCGAGCCCGCCACAGCAACGCGCTCCGCGCGATCGTGTTCTGGCTCGCGAGCCCGATCGCGCTCTGGGGGGTGATCAACCACTTCGTCCTCTATCAACTCCCGCGAATCTTCCTCCGCTTGGTGCGCCTGGACCCGCTCTACAACGCGAGCGCCAAGCTCCTGATCGGGCTGATGGGCCTCGTCGCGACCTACAGCGTTCAGGGCTTCCTCGTTTACGAGGCCCTCTCGCGCCCGCTCGCGTCTCAACTCGAAGCGCTCCTGCCCGGATCGACCCCGCTCGGGCTCACGATCGTCTACCTCGTCACGCTCCCGATCTGCGGAATGGCAGCCCTGGTCTGGCTCGAGGCCTGGGGAAGCCGACGGAAGCGCGCAGCCGCCGCTGGCGCCCAACGCCGCCTGGGCGCCCGGTTGCCCGAGCTGCGAACCCTCCGCGCCGACTTGTTCAGCAGCATTGACACGGCCCTCGCCGACTACCTCAACACGCTCAGCGAATCGTCAACCGAGGACGCCGCGCCCACGGTCGGCGGGACGTGAGAGCCCCCTCCGCGCTCCTCGCGCTGGGGGCTTGCCTGGCCTTGACGTGTCCGGGTCTCGCCCAGGAAAAGCCCGTCCCAGATCCGTGGGGACTAGCGCGGATCGCGTCCACGTCGCGGACTGAGATCGAGCGAGTTCGCCAGGACGCGACCGTCTCCTGTGCCCTCAAGGCGCGCCCGGTCCACTCCACAGAAGAGGTCTACCGCTACCTCCTGACGCGACTCCCGCTCGCTTCCCGCTGGCTGGCTGCCCTCGACCTCGGCGACTACGGACTCACGGACCTCCCCAATCAGCGCTTCCAGATCGACGACAAGGCCGGCGCCAAAGCCGAGGGCGAGCGTGTCCTCTCGGAGCCAGGCCGCCTGGTCGTGATCGCGCGCGGGACGCTCGAGGTCCCGCTCCTCCCCAAGATCCGCGGGGTGGGCGTGATTCTGATTCGCTTTCCCCAGGCTACTGCGACCAAAACTGGCCAAGGGCCGGCGCCGCTCGTGTGCTCGGCGAAGGTCGCGTTCCGCGTCAAGGGTCGCCTCTTCCACGGCATCGGACGGGCGCTCCAGAGGATCTTGCGGCGAGTGCTCCGAAGCAAGCTAGACGCCCTCGTCACCTCGGCGACCGCTCTCGCGGAGTCGATCACGCGGGATCCCACCGGAACCTACCTCCGGCTCAAGCAGGCCAAGGCCTCAGCGGAGGATCTCCGCGCGTTTCGGGCGCGCTTCCTCGCGCTCTGAGCCGCCTCGCTACGTCCCGCTTGAGACCTACTCGCCGAGAAGTCGCTCCAAGACCCCTAGGGCTGGCGAACTCGAGATCCCGACCCTCCCGTTGTTTCCTCGGACCGAGGATCCTGCCTGGATGTGCGAGCACTGAAAGCAGATCACGTAGCTGACCACACCGTCCTCGCGCTCGGCACGAATCGCGTGGTGGGGCGTGAAGCACACGGCGATCATTCCCTCTGGGCAACCGCGAATCGAAGCCTCGATCGCGTCGATCGCCTCCGCCGCTCGGGCAGGCGTCAGCTGCACCTCTTTGACGATCGGATAGCCGACATACGTGTTTACGCCCTCGTCGCGCACCTGCTTCGACTCGATCCGATACAGGGTCCACTTCGTGCAGCGACGCATGAAGGCGATCTCCTGGGGGACGATCCCGCGGAACTCTCCCTCCTCGATAACGGGCGTCGGGAGCGGCGTCTCGAGGGGCACAGGCGTCGACGTCGGCGTCTCGAAGGCCACGGGCGTCGGCGTCTCGACGGCCGCAGGTGTGGAGGCTGGAGGAGTCACCTCGGGCCCACTCGGCGTCGCGGCCGCGCTCGGAGGCGGCGCAGGGCTGCTTGGCTGAGGGTTGGGGCAGCCCCACAGAACGAGCGCCGTCCCCACGATTCCGACTCCATGCCAAAGACGCATACGCACCTCCCCCAGGAGCGAAAGAGGATACGCGACGCCCAAGACCACGGCAGATAACTCGATCGGAAGGGAGGCTGTCGTGAAGCCGACCCCGCCCCTGTGTCAGGGTCGTTGTCGCCTCGCTTTCAGCTGAATCGCAAGCCGGGGAGGCCCCTGAGAGGCCGATTGGCGCAGCCTCAGGGCGGGCCGGGGTACAGCTCCTGACGTATCAAATCTCAAGAGGAGAGTCCGTCTGTCTCGCGGGGACAGGGGTCGGGCGGGGGGTAAACCCCGCACCCTACGGATCGCACAGGC
>JAESQQ010000759.1 GCA_016765095.1 Planctomycetota bacterium
GCAGAGCGCCAGCTAGGGAGGGCGGCCCCCCGGGGGTGGGCAGGGCCGGGCCGATCGGTTTCAATACGCGCCCCCGGGGCCCAGGCCCACCAGGGGCGAGGAGTAGCGGATGAAGGTCGGAGTCGCCGGTTGCGGTCTTATGGGCGCGGGAATCGTGGAGGTCTGTCTCAAGACCGGCCACGAGACCGTGGTCCGCGAGATCAACGACGAGTGTCTCGAGCGCGGGCTGGCCCGCCTCGACAAGTCGATGGAATACGCGGTCAAGAAGGGCAAGCTGACCGACGCCGAGCGCGAGGCGGCACGGAGTCGCTTGATCCCGACCACGGACCTCGGGGCGTTCAGCGACTGCGACATCGTGATCGAGGCGATCACTGAGAATCGCGAGTGGAAGAGCACGCTCTGGAAGGAGATCGCTCAGCACGTCAAGCCAGACGCGCTCCTCGCGACGAACACGAGCTCGATTCCGCTCAGCTCGATCGCGCCTTCGACGGGGAACCCGAGTCGGTTCATGGGGCTTCACTTCATGAACCCAGTCCCCGTCATGAAGCTCGTGGAGATCGTGCAGGGGATCGAGACCAGCGACGAGACGATCGCCGAAGGGCGAGCCTTCGTAGAGGGCCTCGGGAAGACCACGATCCTGGCCAAGGACACGCCGGGCTTTGTGATCAACGTGATCCTGGTCCCCTACCTCTGCGACGCGGTTCGTCTCCTCGAGGCAGGCGTCGCGACCAAGGAGGACATTGACGCCGGAATGAAGCTTGGCTGCGGAATGCCCATGGGCCCGATCACGCTCCTCGACTTCGTCGGCCTCGACACGACACTCTCGATCTCCCAAGTCCTGTTCGAGGAGTTTGGAGATCCCCGCTACGCCGCCCCCCCGCTCCTGCGACGCATGGTCGAGAGCGGGTTTATGGGCAAGAAGTGCGGCCGCGGCTTCTACGACTACACCGGAGGTGGCAAGTGATCCGCCGAGTTCTCACAGCAGGCCTCCTGCTCGCGGCCGTCGCTCTTCCTGCCATGGCTCAAGACAGCCCCGAGGCCAAGGCCAAGGTGGCCAAGGCCCAGGCGGACCAGAACGCGATCATGGCCGGCGTCAAGATCTTCGAGAGCGACGCTGGGCGATCGCCGAAGTCGCTAGGCCAGCTACTCAAGCAGCCCGCCGACTTGGCCGGCAATTGGAAGGGCCCCTACCTCGACGATCTCGGCAACGACCCTTGGGGCAAGGCCTACACGCTCGAGATCAAGGGCGGCAAGGTCCAGGTCACTTCCCTCGGCTCCGACGGCAAGCCGGGCGGGGTTGGCGAGGCGGCAGACATTCTGAGCACGGCGCCCGTGTTCAAGGCCTCCGCGGAGGTCAAGCAGAGCCTGGCCCTGAGCGCGACCCTCAAGGCAACCACGGCCGAGGTTGGCTCACTCGCGATCCTGACGGTGACGCTGACCAACACGGGCAAGACCGCCGTCGAGCTCCCCAAGCTCGCCGAGGATCGTCAGCTGATCAGCTTCGACGTTCAGCTCGAGGGTGGACGCGTGTTCGCGTTCGAGAAGATCACGCCCTCGCCCTTCACGACGAAGCTCGACTGGGAGACCGGATCCCTCAAGCCGGGCGAGAGCTGGGACCTTGAGGTCCCCTTCCCAGTGCTCTTGACCGGGAAGCTCACGATCACGACTCACTACGGAAGGAAGGCTGCGCCGCGTCTGAAGGCCAAGCCCTCGCACGTGACCGCCAAGCCGGTGGTCCTCGAGATGGTCGCGACGGCGAGCGGCGCCGACACGATCGCGATCAAGCTCTCGACCTCGCTCGGTCCGATCCACATGCGGCTCTTTCCTGAGGAGGCGCTCGGGACTTCCCTCCACTACGCGCGCTTGATCCTGGTCGGCGCCAAGGCTCAAGGCAAAGGCGAGGTTCGCAAGCCCTACTACCGGGGCCTCAAGTTCCACCGCGTGATGCCAGGCTTCATGATCCAAGGCGGCTGCCCGCTCGGAAACGGCCTCGGCGACGCGGGCTACTCGATCCCAGCTGAGTTCGCGAAGCCCGGCAGCGACGGTCGGATCCCCGAGAAGCTCCGCCATGTGCCGGGCAAACTCTCCATGGCCCGCTCGAGTCACGACGACTCGGCTGGCACCCAGTTCTTTATCTGCACCGCAACCCCGACCCACCTTGACGGGAAATACACCTGCTTCGGTGAGGTCACGCGGGGACTCGACGTGGCGATGACGATCGCCGACGTTGACGCGGACCAGTCCAGCAAACCCAAATCTGACGTGATGATCGACGGCATTCGGATCGAAGCCGTCAAGAGCAAGTAGGAGTTCTCATGGCGAACCCGATCGCAACCTTCGACACCTCCCTCGGCAGCTTCAAAGCCGAGATCTTCCAGGCAGAGATGCCCGTCACGTCCCAGAACTTTATCGATCTGGTCAACGACGGCTTCTACAACGGCCTCCACTTCCACCGCGTGATCAAGAACTTCATGTGCCAGTTCGGCTGCCCCAAGAGCAAGGACCCCGCCAGCGCTGATGCTGGGACCGGGAGCTCCCCGCGGGGTCGGATTCAGGACGAGCACACGGCCAAGATCAGCAACGAGCCGGGCACCCTGTCTATGGCGAACACCGGTCAGCCCAACAGCGGCGGCTGCCAGTTCTTCATTAACACGGCCAACAACGACCGCCTCGACTGGTTCAGCCCTGGCCAGAGCCGTCACCCGGTGTTCGGTCGCGTGACCGAGGGCATGGACATAGTGACCAAGATCGAGACGACTCCGACGGCTCGCGGCGACCGCCCCGAGACTCCGGTTCGGATGAACTCGGTCACGATCTCGCAGGGCTAAGTCGTGAGCGAGCCCCGCGTTCGCTTCGAGGTCGAGGGTCTGGTTGCGACGATCACGATCGATCGCCCCCAGGCCCTCAACGCCCTCGACCCCGCCACGATCAGCGAACTCTCCGCAGCGATGGATCAGCTCGAGGCCTCCAGCGCCACGGGTGCGATCCTGACCGGCGGCGGCAAGGCGTTTGTCGCTGGAGCCGACCTCAAGGTCCTCTCGGACGTTCAGACAGCAGACCGGGCCCGCGGATACGCGCGCCAGGGTCAGGCAGTTTTCGGCAAGATCTCAGCCTCGAGCAAGCCCGTGATCGCGTGCGTGAATGGCTACGCGCTCGGCGGAGGGCTTGAGTTGGCCTTGGCGTGTCATTTTCGCTACGCCAGCGAGCGAGCCAAGCTCGGTCTGCCCGAGGTGACCCTCGGCTTGATCCCAGGCTACGGCGGCACCCAGCGTCTCTCGCGCCTGGTCGGGCGCGGGATCGCGACGGAGTTGATTCTGACCGGTGAGCGGATCAACGCTGCCGAGGCGCTCCGAATCGGTCTCGTGAACCAGGTCTTTGCGGACAAGGACGCGATGCTAGCGGCCGCAGCCGCGACGCTCCAGACGATCGGTGCCCACGGTCAAGTCGCCGTCAAGCTGGCGCTGGAGGCTCTCGAGAGAGGGCTAGACGGGAGCCTTGAGCACGGGCTCGAGGTCGAGGCCGACTTGTTCGGGATCGCCTGCTCGACCAAGGACGCCGCGGAGGGGATCCAGGCTTTCATAGAGAAGCGCCCCGCCGAGTTCCAAGGCAAGTAGTCGCTAAGCCGGGCGCGAAGGCGCCTCTCTTGGTAGAACATTCACCCGCTGGAGGCCGCCATTTGGGCGGCCTTCGGCGCATTTGCTCACCCTTTGGGGTGGGCTCACCCAAAGACGCCAGCTGGGCCGGTAGAGCTCCTGGCGGGATCGAGGATCAAGATGCGCAAGGTCGTGATTTGTGCCGGCGCGCGGACTCCGATGGCGGAGTACGCGGGCACCCCCGGCCACGGTCTGTTCAAGGACCTCTCCGCGATCGAGCTGGGTGCGATCGTCGCCAAGGCCGCCATTGAGCGCTCGAAGGTCGAGCCGCGCCGGATCGACCACGTCGTTATGGGCAACGCGCTCCAAACGAGCTCGGACGCGATCTACGGCGCCCGCCATGTCGGGCTCAAGGCAGGCGTCCCGATCGAGACCCCCGCCTTGACGGTCAACCGCCTCTGCGGTTCGGGGATCGAGGCCGTCGCTCAGGCGATGCGCATGATTCAGCTCGGTGAAGCCGACGTCGTGTTGGCGGGTGGCATGGAGAACATGAGCCAGGCGCCCCACGTCGTGCGGGGTGGCCGGACGGGGCTTCGCTTCGGGTCGCCCGTGGCTTTTGAGGACCTCCTGTTCGAGTCGCTCAAGGATCCCTTCTGCGGTCTGTTCATGGCCCAGACGGCCGAGGCTTTGGCGCGGAAATACGAGATCACCCGCGAGGAGCAAGACGACTTCGCGTGGCGCTCCATGGAGCTCGGCCTCAAGGCGACCGAGTCGGGCGTGTTCCAGGAGGAGATCGTTCAAGTCGACGTCAAGCAGGGCCGCAAGCAGATCCGCGTTTCGCGCGACGACCACGTCAAGCCCGACTCGACGCGCGAGAAGCTCGGCAAGCTCCGCCCGGCGTTTGGCCCCGAGGGGTTCGTGACCGCTGGCAACGCGAGCGGGATCGTGGACGGGGCGGCGTGCCTCGTGGTGGCCGCCGCGGACACTGCAGAGGCCGAGGGCCTCCCTGTGTTGGCCACGATCGAGGGCAACGCCACGGTCGGCGTCGACCCGGGAGTGATGGGCATTGGCCCGGCACCCGCGATCCGGGACTTGCTCAAGAAGACAGGTCGGAGCCTCGACGCGGTCGATCTGTTCGAAATCAACGAGGCCTTCGCCGCTCAGTACATTGCCGTCGAGCGTGAGCTGGGTCTCGACCGCGAGAAGTGCAACGTCAACGGCGGGGCGATCGGGATTGGTCACCCCCTCGGCGCGACCGGGACGCGCTTGATCCTGACCCTTGCGCTCGAGCTACGGCGCCGCAAGGGCGGGTTTGGCGTGGCCTCAGCCTGTATTGGTGGTGGGCAGGGGATCGCTATGGGGATCTCTGTCGCCTAGCGCGCTTCACTACCGTGACCGATTGGACCTCGCCTCTGGGCGAGGTCTTTTCGTGTGCGGCGTGTGAGCTCGATATGGCTGTCGCTGGGCCAGACAGAGTTTCTAACGCGATGCGTTGTCAGTGGGCCCGCTTGCCCTGACACTACTCAGCGGCTATATCCTGAGCCAACCCGCGGAGGTCTTGATGTCGTCAAACCCAGAAGTTCAGCTCGGTCTCATGAAGCTGCTCTCGACCAAGCACTTTCCTCTGCGGGCTCCACGCCGGACGGTCAAGATCGGGACGCTTGAGAAGGCCATGATCAAGATTGGGTCCGCCACGACTTCCGAGGAGCTGTTTAGCAACCTCGTGGAGCTGAAGGGCCGCGGCTTGGTGAACACCATTCCAAAGATCATTATGAAAGAGGAAGCTCTGACCGCAGAATTCGAGGTGTGGCTCACGCCCCTCGGTCGCTCAGAGCTCCAGAAGAAGCTAGAAGTTGAGTAACTCTCACTCCGTCCGGCGCATTGCATTGATGCTGGACTTCGACAACGTTGTCCTTGGCCTTCCCGCCAAGACCAAATTCCAACCCCAAGCGATCATTGATCGCGTCCTGGAGCACGGAAAGATCCTCTACAAGCGCGCCTACGCGGATTGGTCGCGCTACGAGAAGCACCGCGTCGCGCTCCACGAGCTCGGGTTCGATCTCCTTGAGATCCCCAAGCGTCGAATGACTGGCAAGAACAGCGCCGACATTCGAATGGTCGTGGACGCGATGGAACTCGTGATCTCCCAGGGCCACATAGACACCTTCGCCCTCGTGACTGGTGACAGCGACTTCACGCCGGTCGTGGCCTCGCTCCGAATGCACGACAAGCACGTGATCGGAATCGGCGTCAAGGACTCCTCGAGCAAGCTCTTGATCAACTCCTGCGACGAGTTCATTTTCTACGAAGAGCTCGACGGGGTTTCGGTCAGCCGGGCTCGTGCCTCGGCCAATACGCGGGAGAGGCTCGCTCGGAGTCAGAAGGTCACCAAGCCCCGCGGTGGCGAGGGGGCTGACGATAAGGAAGGCGGGAAGCGGCGCGCGGAGGGATTGTTCCTCCTCATGGACGCGACTCGCGCTCTGCTCCGCACCAACGACTCCGTCTGGGCGAGCCAGGTCAAGCAGACCCTCGTCCGCAAGCACCCGACCTTCAGCGAGAGTTTCCACGGCTACACGACCTTCTCGGAGATGATCCGCGACGGCGTCGAACTCGGGGTTCTCGAGGGCAAGCGCCACGACAAGAACGGCAACTGGCTCTTGAGCGGAATCGGAACGTCCGGCGATAAGTAAGCAGCGCTGATCGTGAAGGCTGCGCGCCTCCGATCATTGCTCCGTGGCGACTCGATCGGGATGCAGCCGAACTCTCGCGGGTCGCTTGCGTTCTAGCTCCACCCAGCCCGTGGCTTCGAGGAGCGGCAAGACGTAAGACCCGCAGGCCTTCTCGCGGTTCTCACCGGAGAGGACTGCGTTGAGGGTCTCGTCGCTGACTCGAACCCAGCCCCCCTCTTCGAGGCCGCCGAGGTCACCAATCAGCTTGGGGGCAGTTTGGAAGGCTTCGGCCCGCAGGACGACTCGGCCGCCCCGTGAGGTCCGGACTTCGAGTTGGTCGTCGGCGGTGGAGAGGACTTGAAAGGGCTTGCCACTCCGTCCTGCGCCAGGCGTTTGAAAGCGCTGGCGGGTCAGCTCGGAGAGGGCCTTGACGTCCTCGAAGGGGTCTTCCCAAGTCTCGTTCACGAGAGCCTCCTGAGGTCCGCTCGAGGGCGGGTCGCGAGTTCTTCGGCCAACTCGTGTCGCTTGAGCTTGAGGGAGGTCGTCTTTGGGAAGGGCGTCTCTCGAATCAGAACACCCGCTAGCCTGAGGTAGGCGGGGAGTCGACGATTGCGTCGAACCACTTCCTCGAACCAGCCCTTAGAGTCCCGCGGTCGCGCGACGAGCACCAAGCCTTCGTGTTCGCCCGGCGCGCTTGGCCAGATCGAGTGGCTCGGCAACACGGCGAGCTCCTCGACGTCGAGTCCCGTGAGCTTCGCTTCGAGCTCTTCTGGGTAGACGTTCTTTCCGCCCGGCGTGACGATCATGTGCTTCTTGCGACCGACCAAACACAAGTGACCGGTGCTGTCGAAGGCGCCAAGATCGCCGGTCTTGAGCCACCCCCCCCCGGCGAACGCCTCGGCGCTCAGCTCGGGATCGTCGAGGTAGCCCTGGAACACGTTCGGTCCGCGGACCCAAACCTCGCCGCGTCCCTCAGCGTCAGGCTCGTGGATCTTGACCTCGACGCCCTCCAGAGGAGGCCCGACGGTCTCCGCACGAAAGGGTGTGAGTCGGTTGACGGTGATCACGGTCCCAGCTTCGGTCTGGCCGTAGCCGATCGCGACCGGGATTCCCAGTCCGTAGAGAAAGCGCGCCGTCTCGACGGGGACGGGGGCCCCGCCCGCGAAGATCGTGCGCAGACGACCTCCGAGGGCCTGGTGGATCGGCTGGAGGAGGGTCCGGCTCAGCCAGGGCCGTGGTTGGCGCTCGGTCAACAGCTCATTCAGGCGCCGCAGTCCGCGGAGTCCAGCTGCGGGGAGTCGTTCCAGCCCGCTCAAGCGGTCCTTGAGGTTGCGCTCGATCGCGCTCAACAAGGCGGGGACCGCAGCCAGGTGGGTCACGCGCTGAGTCTTGAGCGCGTCCACGATCCACTCGGGTCGCAGGGTTCGGAGGTGAACGATCCGCGCTCCGCAGAGGAGGGGAACTAAGAACCCGCACATGAAGTCGATCGCGTGATTGCTCGGGAGGATCGAGAGGTAGACGTCGTCCTCCTCGAGGGGGAACGCGTTGGCGAGCGCCTCGAGCTGACTCAGGTAGTTGCCGTGGCTCAGGAGGCAACCCTTGGGGCGGCCGCTCGTTCCCGACGAGTAGACGATCGCGGCCAGGTCGTCGCGGCTGCGGCTGGAGTCAGCCTCGAGGGGCGGAGGGGCCACGGGGAGCGCTTGGTCCCAGTCCTCGGCAGGCTGTTGGAGGTCGCTCAAGGGCCGGACCACGAGCGCCGCTCGGAGGGGCGCTTCGAGCGCTGCCTCCAAGCGTCGCCAGACGGGTCCGTCGGTGACGAGGTGGAGAGCGCCGCAGTGAGCCAGGAGCGAGGCTTGACCGGCAGGGTCGAGGCGCGCGTCGAGGGGCACGAGGACCGCGCCGAGCTGGATCCCGGCGTAGGCCGCGATCAGCCACTGCGGTCCGTTCGAGAGGAGGAGGGCCAGTCGTTGTCCCGCCTCGAGTCCGCGAGCGCGCAGCGCCTCTGCGCAGCGGGCGGCTTCGGCTCGAAAGGCTCGATAGTCCAGCTCTGCGACGGTCCGCTCGCGATCGAGCTCGACCAAGAACCGGTTGCTTCGCGAGCGGAAGCTGGCCTCTGCCAAGGCCTCGGCCAGGGAAGAGAACCCCGCCAGGTTGAAGGCGCGTCGCGCGGGTGGGCGTGCGGAGGGAGCCCTCAGGCGGAGCGTCCGAGATAGAGGTGGGCGGCCCCAAAGCCGAGTCGGGTCGCGCTGACCTCCTTCAGTCCGGCCGCTTCCATTTGGGCCACGAACTCCTCGGGAGGGGGAAAGGCGGCGACTGAGGACTGGAGGTAGCGGTACTCGCGTTTCCCGGAGAGGAGGGCGCCGATCGTGGGCACGACGTGGCGGACGTGGAACCGCGCGAAGGGGGCCAGGAGACCCCCCCGGGGCTCGCCGAGCTCCAAGATCGCCACCGGCCCACCTGGGACCACGACGCGGCGCATTTCGCGCAGGCCGAGAGAGCGATCCGGGACGTTGCGGATCCCAAACGCGATGCTCGCGCTGGAGAAGGCGTCGTCTGGGAAGGGGAGCACCTGGCCGTCGCCTTGGACAGCCGAGACAGCGCCGGTGAACTTCTCGGCCCCAGCCCGGAGCATTCCGCCGCTCGGGTCGAGGCCTATGACGGTCGCGCGGGGGTAGCGAGCGGCTATCGCACGGGCGACGTCGCCCGTCCCAGTCGCGACGTCAAGCACGTGCTTGGGGTCCGGGCCGAGCGCCTCGACCAGCTGGCGGCGCCAGCTCTGGTCGAGGCCAAGGCTCAAGATTCTGTTCAGGAGGTCGTAGCGCTCGGCGATCGCGTCGAACATGGCGCCGCTTCCGCCGCGCGTCTCCTGGGTTGGGGCTTTCTCGCTCAGGGCCGGGGCGCTCATTGACGGGCCGCGATTCTCTCTGCGAGGTCGCGGAAGCTCCGCACCTCGGCTAGCTCGTAGTCGGGCAAATCCACTCCGAAGGCGCGTTCTAGGTCGCTCAGGAGTTCGAGCGCTTGAACGCTGTCGATTCCGAGGCTCTCGAACAAGTCGTCGTCGGGTCCTAGTTCGCTGACTGGGCGGGTGAAGCGTCCACCAGCCAGCGTGAGGACCCGGCTGAGGGTCGCTTCGCTCATGGCCGAGAGCCTAGCGGATCAAGGGCACCCTGGGCATCCCTGTGTGCCGTTTAGAGGGCACGCGGAGCTTGCTCCCCGCGGGGTCCACTTGCATGGCTGGGCTTCTCTCTGGTCGGAAGGCAAATAACTTACAGCCGTCAACAGAAGGGGGTTGACGATCCGGGAGGGCCTCGATAGCCTCTAACTCACTGTCCTGCAGTGGATTGTGTATGAAAGAGGCCTCCCGACAAGAGCGTGCAGCCGGCTAGCGACTGAACAGAAGTCGTTAGCTAGCCGTCAAAAGTGATATCTTCTTGACGGCAGCTGTTGGAATTGCGACAGTTCTCCCCTCGCGCATTGGCGCTGAAAGGAGACTTCGCATGGCGCTGAATTCGCCACTACTACTGCCCTTCGTGGTGCCTCTGGCACTCACTGTCGCGTTCACGACCCTTCAGTTCCTTCTTCTTCTCTTGGGAGGGATCTCGATCGGACTTGAAGCCGACGCCGACCTCGATTTCGACCTCGACGCTGACGTTGACGTTGACGTTGACGTTGACGTGGACGTGGACGTGGACGCCGACGTCGATGCCGACGTGGACGCCGACGCAGACGCGGACGCACACCACGGCCCGGGAATGACGGTTCTTCGTCTCCTGGCGCCGCTCGGCGTCGGGCGGGTCCCGCTCTCGGTGGTCGGGCAGGCCTTCGGGCTCTCGTTCGGTATCAGCGGGCTCATGCTCAGCTACGCGGTGTTCCGCGTCGCAGGCGATCTGGGCTCGCTCTCTCTCGCGCTGACTCTGCCGGTGAGCTTCGTGCTCGGCCTAATGGGCACGCGCCAAATCGTCCGCCTCGTCCTGCCCTTTCTGAGGGTCAGCGGCAAGGCGGAGTCCCTCAACGACCTGGTCGGCAAGACCGGTCGCGTGACCTCAATCCGGGTTGACGCCGATTACGGCGAAGTCTGCCTGCAGGTCAACGGAGGTTCCAACTACGTGGTGGTCCGCTCGAACGGCGAGCAGATCGATCGCGGCAACACCGTGGTGGTCGTCTCTTACGACGTCGAGGCTCACCGCGCGGTTGTTGCTCCCGTTCTTTCCCCCCAAACGACGTCCGACGGAGGCCCTCATGCCATCACTTAATGACCCCTTCTGGATGATCCTAGCCGGATCCATCGCCGCATTTTTCGTCTTCGTCTTTGGGCTCGGGCTGCTCGTGAAACGCTTCTATCAGAAGTGCTCTGCGGACGAGGCCATCGTTCGGACGGGCATGGGCGGCACGAACGTTGTGATCGGGGGCGGCATGCTGGTCCTCCCCGTTCTCCAACAGGTCATGCGCGTCAGCTTGCGCACGATCACACTGACCGTGGAGCGCAGCGATTCGCTGGCCCTTGTCACTGCCGACAAGATCAAGGCCTGCTGCACGATGGAGCTCTATATCAAGGTCGACGACACGGAGGAGGCCGTTGTCAGCGCCGCGAGGAGCTTCGGCTCTCGCAACGTTGACGAAGGCGTGCTGGCCGAGATCGTCGAAGGCAAGCTGACCGACGCACTCCGGGGCGTCGCGGCGAACAAGAGCTTCCACGATCTGCACGCGCAGCGCGAGGAGTTCGCCGAGGCCGTCAAGAAGGCGCTCGTCGACGAGCTCCGCAAGAACGGGCTCAAGCTCGAGAGCACCTCGCTCACCGAGTTCAAGCAGCTCCCCAAGTCGGAGATGGATCCCAACGACGTGTTCGACGCTGAGGGACTCCGCAACATCGAGATGACGGTCTCCAAGGCCCAAGAAGAAGTCAACGAGATCGAGCGCAGGAAGGAAGTCACGATCCAGCACCAGGACGTCGTGGCCCGCAAGCGCGCGCTTGAGTTGGAGAAGGAGCGCGCCTGCCTGGAGGCTGAGCAGGCCAAGGAAGTCGCGGAGTACCGCGCTTGCAAGAAGGCTGAGGAGCGGATCGCGGTCCTTCAGCAAGAGCAGGCGGCAGCGGAGGCGGCGCTCGCGCAACGACGCGAAGTTGAGAACGCCAAGATCGCCCAAGAGGAGGCCGTGGCGACTCGTGACCTGGAACGCCAGGAGACGATCGCTCGGGCCGAGGCGTCCAAGGGCGAAGGCGAGCGGACCGCTCAGATCGCCGCGGCGAAGGCGATTCAGGCTGCCGAGATCGAGAAGCAGAAGACCGTCATGGCTGCTGAGATCGATAAGCAGAGGGTGATCGAGGCGGCCGAGATCGAGAAGCAGCGCGCCGTTGAGGTGGCTGAGGTCGAGAAGGCAGTCGCGATCGCCAACGCTGAGACGCTCAAGGCAGCGGCCGAGGCTGAGAAGGCCACGGCGACGGCCATGGAGGCGGCAGCGATCGAGTCGATCACGACCGCAGAGCAGACCGCCAAGGCTCGCCGCGACAAGGAGGTTGCGGTGATCAAGGCTCAGGAACAGGCGGAGCAGGCGCAGATCAAGGCAGACGAAGAGGCCTACAAGGCCGAGCGTCACGCCCAGGCTGAGCGAGAGGTCAAGCGGGCGCGCGCCGAGGCCGTCGAGGCTGAGGCGAAGGGCATGGCGGAGGCCGCTGAGGCGGAGGCCAAGGGTCAAGCCGCGGCGGTCCGCGAGCGCGCTCAGGCGTCTGCGGACGAGACGCGGCTCGCAGCTCAAGCGGAGGCGGACGAGCTGCGCATGGTGGCGGAAGCCACCAAGGAGGCCGCTGAGCTCGACGCGCACGCGAACGCCGCCAAGGTGCGGATCCAAGCGGAGGCCGAAGCGGACAAGATCCGGGTCGAGGCGCACGCTCGGGCCGAGGCCTGCGACAAGGAGGCCGTCGCCAAGATTCGGCTGGCGGAGGCCACCGTCAAGGAGGGCGAGGCCGTCGCAGAGGCTCGCCGGCTGATGGTCGAGGCCGAGAACGCGGTCGACTCGCGGATCCTGATGCTGAGGGCCGCGCAGCAGGCGATCAAGGTCTCGCCTGAGGTCGTTCGGGAGTTCGTCAAGAGCGCTGAGGTGATCGGCGAAATGAAGGTGCTGCAGATCGGAGGCGGCATTGGAAGTGCTGGCAACGGCGGTGGAAGCGACTTCATGGGCGAAATGGGCAAGACGCCGCTCGGGCTCGGGCTCACCACGCTTGCACAGGGAACGGCGCTCCTGCCCCTCATTAAGGGGCTAATGGAGCATGCCGGGGTCGGGAAGGACGACGTCCTGAACAAGGTCAAGGCAGCGGTCGCGGCCGGCGCTCACGAGTTTGCGAGCAACGGCAACGGCAACGGCAACGGGAAGACCCACGCCGTGGCCCTAGCGACGGCGGCCGACGAGGACGTGCCGCCTTCTCTCCGGCGCAACTAAGCGTGAGCGCGCCTTGCCTACGAAGGACGTCTCGGCGAGAGGGGGGCGGTCGTCCGACTGCCTCCCTCGGAGCGGGGACCCTCAGCTCGGCGCGCGGAGTTCTCGGTACGATTCAAGGACCCGGCTGGAACACACCCAGCCGGGTCTCCTTGTGGACTGGATCGGTGAGCCTGCGTCGCTGGCACGGAGGGACGGCGTGACTCCCAGAGAACGAACCCTCCTCCTCGTCTGCGTCTTGTTGGACGTCGCGGCCTGCTTGCTGGCCGGCCTAACTGGGGCCGGGGAGGCCGGGATTTTCGCAGTCGGCTACCTCTCCCTCGCGGGCACCTGCGCGCTCCTGATTCACGAACACAATCGGCCGATCCCCGAGCAAGGAAACCTCGAGTGGCCCGGTCCCAGTCCACCCCTCCCCGAAGTTCAGCTCTTTCGCGCGCCGCCGGCGCGGCCAAGCCCTCTCGCTCGCCGCCGCTTGAAGAAGATCCTGACGGGAGCTTCGGTGGGGGCCGGCGCCGGGCTCACGATCCTCGGCGTGGGACTCGCGGTCTATCTGGCTCCCGTGGCGATTGGGGTCGTCGCGATCCAGGCGCTCCTCGGCGTCTTGGTCTGGGTCGTGGTGCGCACTCGCTCGGTCAAGGTTCGCTCGCTCCAGAGCGGTCTCCGCTGTGCGCTCTGTCGAGACGGCTTCGATCATCATGATCTGGCCGCAGCCTGCCTCGATTGCGAGACCAACTATCACACCGCCTGTTGGAGCGAGTGGCCACGTTGCGCGCTGCTCGGTTGCCCGACGGAGTCCGATCTCGGCGCGCCATTTCGGGTCCAGCTCCGGTTGGGGCGTGACCGGCTCCAGGTGCAGCCATGAGTCAGCAGAGAAATCAGAGCGTGACCCCGCTGAGCGAGGACCGCCGGCAGGCGAAGGGAAGAGAAGTGAGCAGTGATTCATCAACGAACGGATCCATGACGCTGATCGCTACGGTCTACGGTGCTGCGGTTTCGGCGACCCTTGGAGGGGGGCTCGGGTTCGTGATCTTCCTCTCGGTCTGCGTGTTCGTGGCGTGGTTGACGCTTGGAGGAGGCGCGGGCGGGGCCAAGGCTCGGGGGAGCGTCGCCCCAACGCAAACCCGCTGTGTCCCGCATGGACAGCGGTGCCCGCTCTGTCATGCCGACTTCGAGATCGACGAGATAGCGGAGTCTTGTAGTGACTGCGAGACGGTGTTCCACCGCGGCTGCCGGGAGGAGTGGAAGGTCTGCTCCACGCTTGGTTGCCGGAGTAAGAAGCGGACCAAGAGCAACCGCGGGAAGCCGTTTCGAGTCGTGGGGATCACGTCGCGGCCCAAACCCTCCTCTGGCGTCAGGCGGAGGATTCGACTCCTCCCGGACCCTGACTCAGGCTCGCTGGTCGCCGTCAGATACGAGGATCGCGTCGAGTTTCCGTTCCCTGGGGCACCGGCCGACCCGGGAGTCTCCGACCGTGTCCGCCGGCTCCGCGCGATGGCCAACGGACGAACCCTGATCCCGGAGGGCCGCCTATGAGCACCCGTCTCGCCACACTCTTGGTCTTGAGCCTCGGGATCTCCCTGGCGTGGCCGCCCTTCCTGGCCGTCGTCGTCGCTAGCCTGTTCGTGGTCTACCTAGCGACCTCGGCAGCCGCGCACTGGCGGGCAGCCTCGAGCGACGCGCTCCCCACCTCGTCTGTTGAGCGGGGGCGCCGCTGCCCCTTCTGTCACGACGACCTCGAGTCGGGGGAGACCGTCGAAGCCTGTGGCAGCTGCGAGACGGCTCACCATGCGGAGTGTCGCGAGGAGTTTGGGGCTTGTGCCACCTTGGGCTGTGAGGCGCCCGAGTCGCCCGCGCGGCGATTCGTGATCGCGGCTGCACCGACTGAGGGCTGGGATCACCCCGAGGCGATCGAGATCGACGGAGAAGTCGCGACTCCCTTCCCGGACGGGGTGCGCTACCACCGGCAAACAGGCCTGCGGGTGTTCCCCGCCTGGAGGGGGTGACCCTCGGTCCTGCGCGAACCCTCGGGTCGTTCCTTGGTCCTCAGCGAGGGAGTCGTTCGAGGAGGTCTTGGGTCGCGACCTGTAGCTGGCGGTCAAAGCCCGCGCACTCGTCTTCAGGGGTCTGAGGGACACGGAGGTCGGGGATCGCGCCGTTGTTCTCCATGTCGGTTCCGTCGGGGAGATACCAGCCTCGGAAGGGGAGGCGGACTCGGGTCCCGTCGATCAAGGTCGTGGCTCCGGTGCTGATCACGCCACCGTAGGTCTGTTCGCCGACCAAGGTCCCGCGTCCCAGCGTCTTGAACGCGTGACTCAAGATCTCGGCGTTGCTAAAGCTCTTCTCGTTGCAGAGGAGGTTCGTGGGCCCCGTGAAGCGCTGAATGAAGAGGCGCCCCTGGGGGTAGCCCGTGACGAGGTCTGGGGAGGCGCCCCGGGGAACGGTGTAGGCATGCGCCCGCGTCGTGAGCGAAGCCAAGACCCGGTCTGCGGTCCAGCCGCCGCCGTTGTTGCGGACGTCGATCAAGAGACCGTCCTTGCCATGACCCGCCGCGTAGAGGTCGCGCTCGAATTCGACGAGGGAGGGGTAGTTCATGCCGCGAATGTGAAGGTAGCCGATTCGTCCCTTGCTCCAGTCCGAGACGAGGCTGCGACGACGCTCGGTCCAGGCTCGATAGCGGAGCGCTCGCTCGGTCCGAAAGGTCGTCGGGCGTAAGCAGACCAAGAGCTCTGTTGGTTGAGCTCGGCCCTTGAGCTGGCGTCGAATCGTGAGGAGCGTGTCCTGGCCGACGCGCCCCCGCAGGAGCCCTTCCAGGGTGTCCTGGGGTTCGATCGCAGTCCGGCCGACTTCGCTGATCAAGTCTCCCGCTCGGAGCCGCATTCCGTCGTGGTCTGCGGGCCCCCCCGCCAGAACTCGCTGGACCAAGAACCCGCCTTCGCGGGGCACGACGTCGATCCCCAACTTTCCAACCGCCTCGCTCCGAGGGGAGCGCTCTCGGGGCGGATAGATCCCGAGGTGGCTCGCGTTCAACTCGCCCACGAGGCGGGCGGCGACTTCTGCGAACTCGTCTGAGGTCCGGGTTCGCTTGGCGAGAGAGAGATAGCGCTTGCTGAGGTCGGCCCAGTCGAGGCCTTTCATAGTCGGGTGGTAGAAGCGCTGGCCGAGGATCCGCGCCGCCTCCTGAAACTTCTGGCCCGCCAGCGCGCTGGCCTCGATTCGGAGCACACCTTTGACGGCTTGAATCTCGACTTTCCCGCCGCCGCTGGGGATCAGCGCTGCCCGCCTGTTGGTGATCGCGACCAGGGTCTCACCGTGCAGGCTCAAGCCCGTCAGCCGCGCTGGCCCGGACAGGCGCTTGGTGCCCTTCTTGTCGTAGCCGATCCGGAACAGGCCCGGCTCGCCGCCTTGGCTCCCGGCGAAGGCCACGAAGGACCCGTCTGGGGAGAACACGATTCCATGCTCGTCGCCGGGCCAGTCGGTCAGTCGGCGCAGGCGAAGATAGGCCCGCTCGAGGTCGAGTTCGAGGGCGGGGAGCTCGGCGCGCGCTCCCAGCGCGAGGGGTTCGCGAGCGGTGGCGGCCTTGCCGGCGCGCTTGTAGTGGGCTCGGAGCTCCTTCGCTCCATAGCGCTCGAGCGCACGATCGAGGTAGAGGAGGTAGACGTCGGCTGAGCCCTCGCGAGTGCTGACGAAGGCCAGGCTCTTGCCGTCCTGCGCCCAGACCGGGTCATAGTCGTCGTCGGGGTGCATCGAGACGTTGACTGGCTCTTGGGAGCCGTCGATTGGAGCGATCCAGACTTCGCTGTTGAAGTTCCGGTTCTGTTGCGAGTAGGCCAGCCAGCGCCCGTCGGGACTCCACTGCCAGTGGAGAGACGCGTCCCAACCTGACAAAAATAGGCGCGCGGTCCCGCTCGCCAAGTCATGGAGCCAGAGCTCTCCCGTCCCGCGTCGGAAGGCGAGCAATCGGCCGTCAGGGCTCGGGCTTGGATCCGTGTCGTTGCTGGACGCAGCGATCACACTCGTGACTTGGAACCGGAGCGCGTCAGCCCAGCGCGACTTCTGCTTCTTCTCCTTCTTGCCGCCTGGCTTGGCGTCGCTCGGCTCGACATCTCCCCCCGCAGTCGGGGAGCTGATCGCAGCGACGCTCGCTGACTCGACGGGCGCGATCGCGGCCTGATAGCGCTCGGCGACTTCCGCGTTGGTCAGGAGGACTTCGGCCGCATGGATCGACTCGGTGCCGGACCGGTCCGAGCTGAAATAAAGCCGCGCTCCGTCCGGTGACCAGGCCAGCCCCCGCTCTCGCGCAGGTCCGCGAGTCACGCGGCGAGTCGGTTCGAGCTTCCCGACCGCTCGGACGAACACTTCACCGTAGGCCACGACTGCGAGGGTCTTGCCGTCGGGGCTGAGGGTCGCCTCGCTGATCTCGCGCTCGATCGACTGGAGGCGGAGCGGATCGAGCCCGTCTCCAGACGCTGAGAAGCGGAGGCGCTTTGGCTTGGTGGAGGTCCCCAACTCGAGCAGATAGAGCGCGTCCCAGGCAACACAGACAGCACGACCTCCCCCGACGTCGAGGTCCGCCACGTCGCGATCCCTAAACTGAGTCAAGGCGACCGGCGCCTGTTGACTCTTGCCGTCTGGTGTCAGCTTGAGCGAGAACACGTTGGCGCGATCGTGGAGTCGATCCGAAACGAAGAGCAGGCGTCGATTCGAAGCCCAATGGGGCATCCCGTCGTTGCCGCTCCAGGTCGTGAGGCGCCGGAACGTGGCGTCTCTGAGGTCGTAGAGCCAAAGGTCGCGGCTGTCGGGGCCTCGATAGCTGCGCCGGCTCCAGCGCGACTCGCCGCGCACAAACGCGACTCGCTGGCCGTCGGGGCTCAGGACCGCGTCGTGGCCGAACGCGTCGTGGAGTCGGTGAACGGGTCCGCCGGACACGGGCAACAGATACGGTCGCGAAGCCCGATAGACGTCCCCCTCGATCCGCGCGTGGGCCGTGATCGTCCCGCCTCCGGGGGTGAACTGTCCGAGCACCAGACCCTGGCCACTCTGGCTGACCTGTCGGAGGTTGCTCCCGTCGCGATCGATTCGCCACACGTTGAGCGCACCGTCACGGCGTGAGTTGAACGCGATCGTGCGCCCGTCGGGGCTCCAAGCCGAGCGGAGATCGCTCGCGGGGTGAGCCGTCAGACGCACCGCCCTCCCGCCCCCCGAAGGCCCGGTCCAGAGGTCCCCTCTCCAGCTGAAGCAGAGCTCGCTCCCGTCCGGCGAGATCGACGGGTTGCGCGGAAGATCGACTTCGGTCGCGCCGGCGGACGCGCTGAGCAAGCAGAGCGCAGCAAACAACCATCCACTTCGAGCCATGAGACCTCCTCGTCGGGTCGCGGAGGATACCCGTCTTTGCCTTGTTTCCCTTCGCTACGGAGGGCTAGCACTTCCCTCCGCAGGCCTGCCGCTCCGGTAGGGTGGGCTCATGCTTGGTGCCTTGCTTCGATGCGACACGTGCGGATTCCGAACCCGCGACGAGGGACTCTGTGAAGGCTGCGGCGCCCAGCGGGGTCCGCGGGTGACTTTGGAGGACTGCGAGCCCGACGGGCGCTGGATCCTCTCGGGTCGCGGGGGGTCAGACCAAGTGCTCAAGCAGGTCGCCAGAGCCTTGAGCGCGACCTCGAGTCCGCACGGCCCGGCCCGGTTGGCGGTCTTGCGCCGGCTCCTGACTGCGTTTCCCTGTCAGGGCCAGATCGAGGTTCGTCTCGACCTTCGGGGCGCCGAGGCGGGCGCGCTTCACAGCACGCGTCGGCGCGGGAACAGCCGCGAGACTTTCCACCGCTTGCCCTGGCTTTGGCTTCGTTCGCTAGACCTTGAGGCCTCGGTGACTCGGACCCTCCACCGCAAGGTCGTGCGGACTTTCCGATCGGGTGTCGAGTCGAGCGCGACCCGCTTCGAACTCGACGAGCTGCGTCTCCGCACGCCCTCAGGCGGCATTCGGCGTCCGTTCCGTCGACCGAGTTCGCTCGCGGGGATCGGGCCCGCAGACCTCGAGCCCTTCGTCCCGGGCCTCGATGAGCCGCTGATCGCGAGCGCGCCCGGCGTCGGAGGAGAGGCCCCAGGCGGGACTGCGGCGGCCCTTGTCGCGGCGGTGGTGTTGCTGCTCGTGGTTCCGAGTTTCCTCTTGCCTCCCCCCACGATCCCGCCCCTCCCCGGCGAGCGGTACGCGCCACGGACCGTCCGCCACGCCCTCGCGGCGAGAGACCCACACCAGCGTCGTGTCGCCCTCGGCCTGCTGGGCGCTCTCCCCCGCAACGAGCGCTATCGGGCCCTGAGGGCGGCTGCAAGCGATCCCCTCCCAGACGTCCAAGAGCGCGCCCTCGAGGAGCTCAGCAAGAGCCCTCTCGGCACCGCCTATCTCGCCGACCGCTGCGGGGCTGCGGCTCCTCTCGGGACTCGGCTCCGCGCGTTCACCCTCCTCCGGGTCGCTGCTCCAAGCCGAGCCCGACGGATCGCGCTCGACGGCCTCGCGACGCCCGCGTCGCCTCGGTTGCTACGGGCCTGGGCCCTCGGCTTGGGTGAGCTCTGCCGGCCTGGGGACGCGGAGGCAGCGGAGGTCCTGGCGGAGGTCCTGGGCCGCGCTCGCCCCTCGCTGGGTGCCGCCGCAGCGCGCA
>JAESQQ010000077.1 GCA_016765095.1 Planctomycetota bacterium
CCGCGCGGCGGCGGACCTCGTCGACGAGGCCTCGGGCGGCGTCGCTGCCGAGGTAGCCCCGGGAGACGAGCAGGCGGGCGAGGTGGTCAGGGCTGCCCGCGCTGCGAATCTGGGCGCACTCGCGGACTTGGTCACGCGTCACGAGACGACGTTCGATCGCGAGGCGACCGAGCTCGATCTCAGCGGGGTTGAGGGGGGCGACGGTGGTCAATAGCTACCTCCCGAGTGGTGTGGCTCGAGCTCGCAAATCTGTTCGAGGCGGACCCCTTCGAGGCGGACCGTGACGTTCGGTCGGTCTAACGCTCGAGAGGGAGGATCTGAGTCCCGTGAGGGCGGATCTAACTCCAGAGTGAGCAATGACCTGGGTTCAGAGCGAGCCACCCCCGGATGGTAGATCCCACCGGCAACGCTGTCAATCAGGACGTGACTCCTTAGCCCTTGTGGAGCAAGGGGTTAGGACATTGGCCGCTTGGGGAGACAAAAGGCGTGCCCTCTTGGCGCCCTCGCGAGGGGCCAACTTGCCTCAAGGGCCAGCCGAGGTCCGCGAGACGCCAGGGCTATTCGCCGCGCTGGAGCTTCCGTCCAGAGCCATGGATTCGCTCCACGATTCGAGCTGCGAGGGTGTCTTGGCCGAGGCCAAAGGTCACGGCGAACTTGGCCAGGCGCTCCTGCTCTTCACTGCTCAGGATGCCGTCGCTCATGGTCACGTCGATCATGACTTCGAGCATGACCTGTTGTTCAAGCGGGTTTTGGCCGACGCCGAGTCCGTCGCCGGCTCTGGCCTCGACCTCGAGCATTTTGACTTCGTCGCTACGAATGCTGAGGCGGGCCGCGAGTTCGTCGAGGTAGGTCCGCTCGCTGTCGGCGAGCTCGTTGTCGCACCACGCGAGGTGAGCTGCGACCCGAAACACGCGCCGGGCGCCGTTGTGGGAGAGGCCTTCGATTGGATTCTGAGTCACATGAACCTCTCGCCCTGGGGGACTCGCGAATCATAGCTTGGGTACCATTTGCATTCCCGCCCACTGTCAGATGCATATTGGCGATCTGCCTGGTAGGTTCCTGGGTCGGTCAGCGACCGAACGGGGGAAGCGGGGAGCAGCGAGCTCTCCTCAGCCTGTTAAATCACGGAGTGACAGGATCACTCGAGAGGAGAAACCACTATGAAGATCACGACTCTTGCCATTAGCGTCACCCTGGCGGCTCTGACCCTGACGGGTTGCCCCGCCCCCGCTAAGACCGGCAAGACCACCAAGACTGGTAGCGCGGCGAGTTCGCCGGCTGCCAAGAGCGGCAGCGCTGCCGCGACGCCTGCGAAGACCAAGTAGGTCTCGCTTCGGCATTGAAGAACCGCCAGGCTTTTGCCTGGCGGTTCTTTCTTTGGTTGAAGGCCCTTGCCCCCTCCTTAGCCGGCGCCGCAGATCACGAGGCAAGTCGGCCCCTCGCGAGGCGGCACGAAGCGCCCGGAGAGGACGGCGGCCAGCGAGGCGGCTCCTCCTAGCTCGGCCGCGACACCGAGCTCGGAGCGGAGCCAGGCCACGCCAGCCTCGAGCTCCTCGTCGCTGACCAAGACGACTTCGTCGACGAATTGGCGGGCCAGCTTGAGGTTCAGCTCGGCGCTTCGGCGCGGAGCGAGGGAGCCGGCTCGAGTCGTGATCTCGGGGAGGGTGACGAGCGCGTTGGCGGCCAGGCTTTGAGAGAGCGTCGGAGCGCCCCTGGGCTCGACGCCGATCACCTTCGCCTCGGGCCGGGCGGCTTTGATCGCCCGAGCGCAGCCCCCGATCAAGCCGCCTCCCCCGACCGCGATCACGACGCAGGCCACGTCGGGGAGGTCTGCCAGGATTTCGAGCGCGACCGTTCCGTTGCCCGCGATCACGGCTGGGTCGGCGAAGGGATGCACGTAAGCGCCTTCCCCCGCCGCGGTCGCCTCGCGGGCTGCTGCGTCAGCGTCGTCCCAGACCTCGCCCGTGACGTGAACTCGAGCGCCGAGTCGAACCAGGCGAGCTCGCTTGTCGGGGGGCGTGCTCTTGGGAACGTAGACCTCGACCGGGAGTCCGACTTGGGCGCCGGCGCAGGCCAGGCCGGCGCCGTGGTTGCCGCCTGACGCGGTCACGAGGGCGGTTGGACGCGGGTCGAGGGTCAGGGCGGCGTTTAGCGCGCCGCGGAGCTTGAACGAGCCGCTGCGCTGCATGCTCTCGAGCTTGAGGAAGATCGGGCCCCCCGGTCCGAGGGCTTGGGTCGGCTGGCTGACGTCGAGCAGGGGCGTGCGCCGGACGAGGCCGCTAAGCCGTGCCGCCGCGAGGACAATGTCCTCAGGCGTCACCTCGCTGGGGCCCGTCAAGGGACTTGGAGGACCACGCCGCCAATCGCGCACGAGGTCTTGTCCTGAGCGAAGGCCTTGAGGATCAGGGGGCCCTTGGGCCGGTCGGCGGGCAGCTTGAAAGTCACTCGAAACGTGCCGTCCTCAGCGGTTCCGCAGAGCTCGGTCTTGAGGACCTTGTCGTTGGCGCGGGCGTAACGCTCGAGGCGGGTCTCGCCCGGCCTCGTCGGGCGGGCGTCCTTGTCGCGCTGAGTCTCGAGGGTGATCCGGACCGGGACACGTCCCCTGAGGCCTCTCACACGGCCCGTCACGAGCACGTCGGGGTTGGGGCGTCCCGCGCTGACGACGCCTTTGATCGAGAGGGTCCGGCGGGGGGTGGCGACGACGAGGGCGGGGTCGCCGAACAGGTTGTACATGTCCACGTGGCGGGGCATTTCCTCGTTGATCACGGTCTCGCCCACGAAGGCCTGGGCCAGGGCGAGGACTTGATCACGAATCTCGTCGACTTTGCCAGGGCGCCCTAAGGCGAGCGCCTTCCGGGCCCGATCGAGGGCCGGGCCGAGGCGTGGGGAGCGGGTCGGGAGGAAGATCTCGGCGATCAACTCCTTCGCGAGGAGTCCGTTGTGCACGGGGTGGCTGATCCGGCTGGCGCCAAAGAACGCGACTGGGCCCCCTTCGGCTGCGAGCATTTCCTCGCCAATGCTCTGGCGCGCGCCGTCGTAGTTTCCGTTCCAGCAGGCGATCGCGAACACAATCGGAGGAGGTCCGCCCTTGCGGAGGCGAGGGAGGTGGCTGACGTCGAGGACGCGGTAGCTCTTCGACGGCTGGCCCTTGGCCCCGGCGACGGTCAGGCGATCGACGCTCCTTTTGTTGCCGTGACCAATGTAGGCCATGACGAGCGCGCCCTCGTTGAGTCGCTCAATGACGCGATCAGCGAAGCGTTCAGGGGGATAGCAGTAGGGCGAGTTCTGGTTGGCGTAGGTCAGGTCGACGTCGTATCCGAGTGGGAGCGTCTCCTTGATCATGCGGGTGAACACGCCCTCGATCGCGCGGTCGATCATGGGGGAGAAGCGAGCCTCCCCTGCGATCAGCGCGCACTGACGCTGCCAGGCGCCAGGCTTGAGCTTGGTCTCATAGCGAATCGTGCGAGCCACGATCCGTCGGATCGCGGTCGGGTCGTTGGTCGGAAACCGGCCGATCGCGACCTCTGGGTATCCGTCGCCGTCGAAGTCCCCGTAGGGGCGGTCGGTGGCGCACTTGCGGACCACGAACGTCGGGACCTGGTCGATATCCCCAACGAGGAGGAGGTAGCGCGGCTTGACCCGCTTGACCTCGTCCACGATCGCTTGACGGCGCTCCGCAGCCGGGACCTGGGGGGGGAAAAACACCGTCGCGCGCAGCGGGGCGTGACCCCGAGAGGGGGTCCGCCGGTGCTTGAGGAGGGGGACGATCTCCTTGGCGAGCTTCTGGGGCGTCACCACGAGGTAGCCGTCGAAGCGGTCTGTTTCGACTCCGGTTGGCGCTTCCTGCCCCCAGGAGGGGCCGCCGAGGGCTAGGGCGAGGGTCAGAGAGGCGAGGGCAACACGAGGCTTCATGGGAGCTCCAGGTCGGTGCGCCCTGACTCTACTGTGTTTGTTGGGCTCCTACGGCCAAGCTCTACCCGCGCTTGAGGATCGTGACGACGGCTGTCCGGTCGTCGCCGCCCATGTTCTGGGTCAGGCCGATCGTGGGCTCACCGGGGACTTGGTACTCGCCGCAGCGGCCGAGGAGCTGACGGAAGATTTCGCCGGCCTGCTTGACGCCGGTCGCCCCGACGGGGTGGCCGAAGGCCATTAGGCCGCCGCCGGTGTTGATCGGGATTTTGCCGTCGAGGGCGAAGGCGTCGGTGTCGATCAGCTCTTCCTTGGCCTTGCCCGGGCCCGAGGCGAAGCCGAGGGCCTCCATGGCGAGGATCTGGGCGATCGCGAAGCAGTCGTGGACCTCTGCGACTTGGATTTGGTCTGGGGTCACGCCAGCCGAGGCGTAGGCCTCCTCGCCGGCGAGCTTGGTGACGTCCATTTGAGTCAGGTCGCTGGGTCCCTCGATCGGGCCCGTCGCGTGTCCGTAGCTAACGATCCGGACCGCGTCGGCGGGGGTCTTGCCGGCCTTGGCGAGGCCTTCTGCGCTGACGAGGATCACGGCCGAGCCACCGTCGGAGACCTGCGAGCAGTCGCTGATCTTGATGTACGGCTTGAGCTCCTCGTTGGTCAGGAACGTGGGGTTCTTGTCGCTCGCCTCAGACGCCTTCTCGAGCGTCATGGTGACCGTGCCCATGTGGGAGAGCGGGTTCTTGGCGGCGTTGCTGTAGGCGTTGACGACGACCTTCGCGATATCGGCCTCTTCGATTCCAAAGGCGTCCACGTAGGCCTTGGTCCGGCGCGCGAAGAGCGCGGGGAAGGTGAAGGGGTCCAGCTCGCGCTGGGTCTCGTAGTGGCTGGCCCGCGCGAGGTAGTCGGCGCCGATTTTGGCGTTGACCGTCGTTTGGACTTCAGCGCCCGCGACCAAGACCACGTCGTAGCCGGCCGAGATCGCGTCGATCCCGTTCACCAGCGCCAAGGCGCCGCTCGCGCAGGCGCCCTCGACTCGGCTAAAGGGCTTGCCGTAGAAGTCTGGGTGGGCGCTCGCGAGCACCGAGCCGAGGTGGCCCTGGTTGCTGAAGAGTTCGCCCACGAAGTTGCCCACGAAGCCCTTTTGGACGTCTGCGGGCTTGAGGTTCGCGTCCTCGAGCGCGCCCAGCGCGGCCGTGGCGAGATACTCCTGGAGCGTCGGGTTCTTCTTGGTCTCGAAGTCGGGGTGCTTCTTCCAAATGAAGTCGGGGTGGAACTTCCCAATGAAGGGGGTGTTGTGGGCACCGATCAGATACACGTCGCGGCTGGGCTTCATGGTCGCTCCTTGGGGCGCGTGGCCCCCGCTGGGGCGCATTCTAGACGCGTTTCTCCGCTGTGCACGGAGCGGCGCGGGCCGGTCAGAGCTGGCGCCTCGCGCTCTAAACGGAAGTTCGTGATTCTGAGTGGTTGCGCAACACCGACAGGTTCTCGCCGGGCGACCGAATCACGAATTCCGTTTCTAAGTGTGAGTTGTAGTAAACGGAGGGCACGATCGTGGAGGGTCGCGGTCTCTGAGCTTGCAAATCACCGCACGCTTCCGCGCGACCATCCATGATCGTGCACCTCCGTTTAGCGAGCTTCGATCCAGGAGCCTGCGGGAACCTCGGCTTCCTTGATCTCACCCGGCTTGGGGAGGGGAGGGAGCGGGAGCGTGGGGATCGGGCGGAGCCAGGGCTCGGCTTCGGCGTCTTGGCCGATTCGCCACTCGCGCGCGGGGCGCCAGTCGAGGCCGTAGCGGGCCACAGGGACCAGTCCGCACTCGCCGGGCACGAGCTCGACCCCTTCGGCGCGCATTCGAAGGGGAGTTCGCGTCGGCTGGCGAAGATCCTCAACCGAGGTCTCGGGCGCCTGGGAGGGGACCGTCAGCCAAGGTCCGGGGCGATCGGCTGCC
>JAESQQ010000760.1 GCA_016765095.1 Planctomycetota bacterium
CACGACGCGCTCGGCCTCGGGGAGGCTAACGTCGCTCCCCTGCTTGAGGCTCCAGGCGGCGGCGGCCATTCGCGCCCCGACCGTCGCCAGGAGCACGGCGCCCGTCAACAGGACCCACCCCAAGCGCGTCGCCCAGGCCGCAGACCGCGACCCTGCCAAGGGTGTCGTCTCGCGACGTGGCAAGAGGGCCGCCAAACCGAGGCCCGCCAGCGCGGCTGTGATCCAGAGGTTTGCGCGAATCTGGAGGTTGAACTCGAACGCGCTCGCGACTGCGACCGCAGCCAGTCCCGCCAGGAGGGCAGCTCCCAGTCGCCGCTCCGGACCTCGGGCGCGCCTCATTCCCACCCGGGCCGTCACGGCGTAGGCCCCGACTCCGAGGGCGATCAGGCCGGCGCCGACGAGGCCGAGGTCGGCCAGCACGTTTATGTAGTCGTTGTGGGTTGCGTTGACGAGACGCGGGAACTCGATCAGGCTCGGAGTCAGCTCGTCGTGGCTGCGGAGGCCTGCTCCGAACACCGGGAATCGAGTCCAGACTTCGAGGCCGCCTTGCCAAAAGGCAACGCGGTCGACTTCGCCTCCTTCGACGAGGTCCCCAAAGCGCGTCCCGAGCGCGTGCCAACCTGCGGTGGCCACCGCCAGCGCGAGGCCGAGGAGGGTCACGAGGACCGTCCGCCCCTTGGTGCGTGCGTCTCGGCTCAGCAAGGCTTGGACGACGACCGCCGCGACCGCGGCCAAGACAGCGCTCCGGGATCGAGAAGCGACCAGACCCAGGGCGAGAGCCGCTGCTGCCAACCCCCAGCCGACGCGGACGGCGCGGGGGGGTCGCTCGCTGGAGTAGACCCCGCTGAACAAAACCGCGAGCGGCAAGCAGAGCGCGAGCATGAGTCCAAAGTGATTGGGGGAGGGGTAGGCCCCGTGGGCTCGGGCGAACCAGCTCTCTCGCAACGAGGGCATGATCAGGACGCCATAGGCGACCTGCACGAGGGCCGCGAGGATCAGGAGCTTGGCGAGGTGCTCCGGCCCCTTCTTGGGGAGCGCTCGAGCGCAGACGAGGAAGATCGCGGCCGCCACAACGAGCCCCACCAAGGCTTGGCGGGCGTGGTCGGGATAGAGCGCAATGCAGCCGAGGGAGTCGGCGCCACCCTGGGGGGTTCGAAGTGCGCCGCTGGCCGGGGAGAGGTAGGCCAAGAGGGGCCCCAGCGGGAGGAGCTGGAGCGCTCCGAGGGCCAAGACCCCTCCCATAGCGACCCCCAGCCAGCGCAGGCGAGGGTTCTGGGCAGGGGCCAGGAGCGCAGGTTCAGCCGCCAGGATCGCGAGGATCGCGGCTCCACCGAGCGCGAAGAGCCCGGTCGCCAAGGGCGTGACCGCTCCTCCCGACCCGGGCGCGAGCACCAGGATCAGCGCCGTGAGTCCGAGGAGGGCCTGTGCGCTGCGGTTAGGGTTGGCCACACCTTGGGCTTCAGCCCGCCCCAAGGCCGCGCCGATCGGCCTCTCAGGAGCCTCCGCGCTGGCGCCAGGACGCTGTTCTAGCGGGCTCTCCGGCTCAGGTTGGGAGTGGCTGGCAGTAGGCACGGTGGTAGGCTACCGCGCCTTGGGGAGCGGATCCTCATTCGGAGGCCACCTGGCTCGACCCGGCAGCAATTCCCTCCCCGTGTTTCCCTGGGCTCCCATTCGGCTCTTGGGGATTGGTCTCTTGGGGATTGCGCTCTCGGGCTGCAAGACGCCTAGCGGTCCGCCTGCGACGTGGGACAGCGCGGCGGAGGCGTCGGAGACGGCCTATTGGAGGCAGGACGAGGCCTTCCCCCAGGCCCAAGCGGTGGCCCGGAGCGGGATCCCAAGCCCAACGCCTGAGCTGGACGCGCTGGCGGCCCTCTCGGCCGCCACGACTCCCAACCTCAAGCTGAGCGCGATTCTTACCCCTGGCTCCACAGCGGCTCCGCCGATCCGACTCCGTCCTGGCGACGAGCTCGAGGTGGTCGTCTACGACCGCCCTGAGTTCAGCGGAACGCGCCGAGTGGGCCCCGACGGAACCGTGCCGCTGTTCCTCGTCGGATCGCTCCGCCTCGAGGGGCTGACCGAAGGCGAGGCTGGGAGGATCGTCTCGAAGGCGCTCTTGGCCCACCTCAAGCAGGCTCAGGTTCAGATCTGGATCAAGGACCCCGCCGGGCAGCAGGCCCAGGTGATTGGCCGGGTCCGCAAGCCTGGCGCGATCGACCTCCCGGCCAACCGCCGCTTGAGCGTGGTCGGATTGCTGGCACTCAGCGGGGGCCTCGACGAGGACGCGGACGGCTCGCAGTTGACCCTGGTGCGTCGCAACTCCAAGGGGAAGCAGGAGTGCTATCACTTCACGCACCAGGAGTTGATCGCCGCCCACCTGGCCGGGCGAGAGGCGTGGATCGAGCCTGAGGACGAACTGATCGTCCCTCGCCTCTCAGACGTGTTCGTCTACGGGGCGGTCTCCAAGCTAGGCTCCCACCCCTTGCGTCCCAAGACGACCGTCGCGGCGCTCCTCCTCCGGGCGGGAGGGCTCGACGAGCGCGCGAACGCGCGCGAGATCCAGATCATGGACGGCGAGAAGATCACCCCAGCCGAGCTCGAGAAGCCGCTCAGCCCGGGGCAGGTCGTGTTTGTGCCCAAGCGCCAGCGGGTCTACATGGTCGGGCGCGGGATCAGGGAGAACGGGCCGATCGACATTCCGAGCACGGGCTTGACCGTGGTTCAGGCGATCGCGGAGGCGGGTTGGTTCACCAAGCGGGCGAACCTCGACTCGGTTGAGATCCTGCGCTACCGCGGTCGGCGACAGGAGCGGATCGAAGTCCCCTTCGAGGAGATCCTAGACGGCGAGGTCAGCGAGTCGGACTACGTGCTCCAGCCGGGCGACTTGGTCCGGGTCTCCGAGGACTTGTTTTGAGCCAGCCGATCCTGCAGCGCGCAGCCGAGGAGGACGACGAGGCCGACGACGGCTTGCTCGCCCTCTGGCGCTTCCTGTCCAGGAGCGGCCTCGCCCTCCGTCGTCGCTGGCACATAGCGCTCCTCGTGGCCCTGATCGGCTCGGGCGCTATCTTCGCGCACCTCGCGCTGCGCCCGCCCCGCTATGTGTCGCGCGGCCTCGTTCAGATCGGCCTCCTCGCTGACGCGGACGCCTCTGAGGACCTGCGCTTTGCGGCCATGGCCGATAAGGCCTTCAACACCCACCTCCGCCTCCTGACCAGCGAGCGGGTCACCCTGGCCGCCATGGAGCGAACCGACCACGTCGTCCTGCCGCCTGGGCCCGACCGGGACGCGGCCCTTGAGGAGTTCCTCGGGCGCGTTACGATTAGCCCCCTGCGAGACACGTTCTTGGTCGAGCTCTCGAGCTGGAGCGATCGGCCGGGCACCTCGGCCGCCCGGGTCAACAACCTGCTCGACGTGTTCGTCTCGACGAGCAACGAGTTCGTCGGCTCGCGCTTTGTGGCAGAAGAGGCCCAGGCTCGCGAGCGTGAAGCTCAAGCCGGTCGAGCCCTCGAGCTGGCGCGCAGTCGCCAGTCGGACTTCCTCATTGAACACGGCCGAATCCCCTTCGACGCGAAGGAGAGGGCAGTTACCGTCCGCAGCCGACAGCTCGAGGAGCGCTTCGCGCTGGTCGAGATCAAGCTGGCCACGATCGCGGCCGAGGTCTCACGGGCGGCGACCAACCTCGAGCCAGGGCGCCGTGACGTGCCTGAGGTCATGCTCGGGCGGCTTAAGGCGATCGACCCCAACTCTCGGCGTTTGATTCTGCAGCCTGCCCAAGAGCTGCGCGCCGAGCTGTTCCGCAAGCAGGCCGTCCTCGAGTCGGACCACCCCGAGGTGACCGCGCTCCGGCTCGAGCTCGCTGCCGAGCGCGAGGCCCTTCGGCTCTCGGTCGTGGCCATGAGCGAGGGGGAGCTGGCTGGACTTCGTCAGCAGTCCCTCGTGTTTCAGAGCGAGGAGGCGGAGATTGGTCGTCTCAGGAGCGCCCTCGAGCGTGAGAGCTTCCAGTTAGCAGAGCTCCACGCCAACTACGAGCTCGTCCACCGCGACGTCGAGTGGTATGAGCGCGAGCTGGAGCGAACTCGAGCCGAGCAGTTCCGAGCCTCGGGCCGCTCGCAGGTCCAAATGGCCGCCAAGATCCTAGCCCGCGGCGAAGTCCCCGTGCAGCCGACCTCGCCCTTCTCGCCGCTCAAGATCCTCGTGATCCTGTTTCTCATGGGCGGGCTCGGGGCAACCGTGGTCGTGGTCTGGGATCACGTCGACGACACCGTCAACGCCGAGGACACCGTCGCTGAGTTCGCGTTGCCCGTGATCGGGCGCGTTCCGGTCTCGCGCTCGGGGCCGAGCGAACTGGAGCTCGTTCAGGCCACCGTCGCCATGGACAAACCCACGCCCGAGGGCGAGGCATTTCGTCTCCTTCGGACGAATTTGACCTACGGCATGGCCGGTCTCACAGGCAAGACGCTCTTGATTACGAGCCCGCAGCCGAGCGAGGGCAAGACCCTGACCAGCGTTCGTCTGGCGGCGGTCCTCTCCCAGACCGAAGGCAAGGTCCTCTTGATCGAGGCCGACCTTCGTCGTCCGCGACTCTCGGCGCTCCTCGAGGAGCCCTGGCCCCATGGGTTGGCCGACGTCCTGGCCGGGTTGAGCTCGTTCGAGGACGCGATCTTCGAGAGTGCGATCCCCAACCTGAGCGTGCTCCCCGCCGGTTCGACCCCACCCAGCCCCGGCGATTTGTTTGTGCGCGGTCGCTTCGACGAAGTCCTGGCCGAGGCCCACAGGACGTATTCGGTGGTCGTGATCGACTCTCCCCCCGTGCTCGGACTGGCGGACACCTCACTGCTGGCCCCCTTCGCCGACGGGGTCGCGCTCGTCGCCCGTCGAGGCAAGACTCGCCGTCGGGCGCTGAGGGCCGCGATTGAGCAACTTCAAGGCTGCGGCGTCACTCCCGCAGGCCTGATCCTCAACGGCCTCGAGGTTGGCGACGGCTATGGCTATGGCTATGGCTACTACCAGGCCAAGCCGGCAGCGGCAGCCTCCGCCCCGGGAGCCTGAGGCGCAGGAGCGCGTCGAGGGCCATGTCGCCCTCCTAACTCCTGTCGCAGCAATCATTGAGCCCGCCCAGCCAGGCGATCGGGGGATTGCGAAAACCACCCATCGGCGCTAACCTTAGGGCTTCCGAAAGGTGTGTCCCCTTATGAAGAGACTCAGCTTGTGCTTGGCCCTGGTCGTCACCGGCGCTTTGGGCTCCGTGTTTGTTGCTTCGGCTCAAGATCCCCAGGAGGCCCCTCCGGCCGCGCCTGCGGGTGAAGAAGCTGGGGACGAGGCGCCCGACGAGGCTGCCCCCGAGGACGCTGCGCCCGAGGACGACGCTCCGCCCGAGGACGACGCTCCGCCCGAGGACGCTGCGCCTGAGGACGACGCTCCGCCAGAGGACGACGATCCCGCCAGCGAGGACGCTCCCGAGGAGGCCACTCCGGACGCCGAGCCTGAGGAAGCGCCAGCTCCCCAGCCCAAGCCGATTCGTCGCAAGACCTCTGCGCTCAGCTCCCTCAGCGTCGAGGAGGGCCAAGTTCAGCTTGAGCGCAAGGCCAAGACCGAGGGCGCCGAGCCCCGCCGCGCGACCCTCGACGAGGGCATGACCGCCGGCCTCACGACCCGAGACACCGCGCTCATGGACGCGGAGTCGAGCGGAATCGCCAAGTTCGGCGGCTGCGAGGTCGTCCTCAGCGAGAACACGACCTTCAAGGTGATCTCGGTCGGGGTCGAAACTTCGATCATTGAGATCCTGGGTGTGGAGCTTGAGCTCGATCGCGGCACGATCCTAGAGGCCGCCTTCGGTTCGCTCACCCTGAAGGTCAACAACGGAAGGTTGACGGCCCGCAACACGGGCACCGGCTCCCAGACGATCGTCATGACCTTCGTGCTGCCCGGCGGCGGCACCAAGGTCGTGACCGTGACTGTGCCGCCGCAAGCAGCGGGCTCTGCGGCCCCCGCGATCACCATGGACTCCAGCGGCAACATTTCGGCGGGCAACGTGCAGCTTGTGTTGACGACAGAGTCGTTCAACGCAGCGGGAACCTCCACGGGCATCATCAGCGCTACGCTCGACGCGGGGGGCACCGCCGCGCCTGCAGTTGGGGCCACGAGCGTCGTGGTCGTGAACACCGACGGCAACGCTGAAGGCACGGCCGACGGCCCGCCTGTTGGAACGACCCCAGGCACCGTGGGCGCCAGCCTCGGCCTAGGCAACTAGCGCCCAGGCAACTAGCGCCCAGGCAACTAGCGCCCAGGCAACTAGCGCCCAGGCAACTAGCGCCCAGGCAACTAGCG
>JAESQQ010000761.1 GCA_016765095.1 Planctomycetota bacterium
GTTGCTTCAGAAATTTCAATCCCTGAGGGACAGACGCGTTCGAGCACGAGCACCCGGGCGCGGGCACGAAGGGACCGTGACCCCTGAATGGTCAGACGCACCCAAGGAGAGGGCTCGCGGCACCTCGCTTCAGGACGGACTAAGCGGCGCTGTCCTGGGAGTCGAGGCCGAGGTCGACGGACGTGTTGGGCAGGTCTCTGGCCACGGGCTTGGAGACTTGGAGCATGGTTTCGAGCTGCTCGGCCAGGTTGGCTTCGTCGAGGTCGAGGAGCTCGACCCGAATGTCAGGCACGTCTTCGGTTAGCCACACCATGCGATAGCAGCGCTCTTGAGCTGGGTCGTCGAGGATCAAGAGGTCGAAGTGCGTCGAGTCGAGGACGTCGAAGGCCTCTGCGCGGGACCCCAGGGTCACCACGGTGTTGCCTCGCCCCTTGAGGAGACGAGCCAGGGCAGCGCGGACGGTGGGATCTTGGTCAACGACGAGGACGGATAGGTGTTCCATGTCGAACCTCCTGAGTTCACGAGCGACCTAGAACACAAAGTCCGCTCCGCTAGGCCTAAACCCTTGGCCTTCAACCCAGCGGGGGGAATCGAGGCTCCCTCGCGCGGCCCAAGGGTTCGTTTTGAACCCTCGGCCTCCGGATTGGGCTTCCTCCCCTACTTGCGGAGGAGGCGGAAGCTGACGTCGTCGGGACCTCCGTCTCGCTCTGGGTCTGCCTTTCCGTTCGCGTCGCGTCCGTCCTCTCCGACGCTCCAGAGGAGCGCGCCTTGCCCTTCTCGACGATAGCGGCAGGGCTTGGCGTCGAAGGTGAAGGGGTCGGCCGGCATGTCTCTGACGGACTTGGGCAGCTCCTTGCGCCGCGCCAATCTGAGCGCTCGAGTCGCGAGTCGAAGACGCGCTTGGATCTTGCGCTCCTTGAGCTGGAGCTTGGCGAGCGCAGGCAACAGGAGCCGGGAGAGCGGGTTCGCGTCTTGGATCACGCGGGCCTCGAAGTCTCGAATGTATTCGTCGAACTCGGCGGGCGGCTTTCGGCTGGCTCGGATCAGCTCTGCCATGAGCGCGACGTGCTGCGCTCGCCAGCGCCCCCAGAGGAGGCTCGTGCTCGCCTTGCTCATGGCGTCGCCGCTCTTGGCGATCACGTCGGGGTCGTCGGTCATGACGCTGAACGCATAGAGCTCGCCCCGCAGGGAGGCTGTCAATCCCCCTGCCTTTTGGAGGGACTCGAGTCGCTTGAGGAGCTTGGAGAAGGACCTCTCCTTCGGAGCGTCACCCATTGCGAGCAGGTCCTCGAGCATTTCGAGGCAGCTCAGCGTGACCGCGATTTGCACGAGCCGGCCGACGACTGAGGGCGCCGAGAGGGACTCTGCGAGGGCCAAGCAGTGGTCGAGGTCGCGATAGGCTCCCTCGGGGTCGCCCTGGATCATTCGCCAGCCGACGCGGATCTCGAGGACTTGGATCAACTCCTTGATCTCCATGAGCCAGTCGAGTTCGGCTTCAAAGCCCTTCTCCCAGCCGGCTCGATACACGATCTCCTTCTTGAGGCCGCTCTCGAGGAGCGGGTCGACCTGCTCTAGCTTGGCTAGGACCACCGCCACGGCTCCCGCGACGTCTGGCGGGCTGTCGGAGCGCAGGGGTTCATAGACCGCCCACTTGCTCTCCGACTCGGGGTCGCGGTGGACGCTGGCCAGGAGCTGCGGTCGGGCCCCCCTCATCATGGAGATGTCGTCGGAAAAGGCGTCTTCGAGCAGCTTGGCGGCCTTGTGGAGGTCGTCAGCTCCGTTCTCGGGCGGGGGGCTCGGGTAGAGGTTCTCAATCCCGACTCCCTCGGCCGAGAGGTCTGCCAGGGTCTGCTCCACGTCTCCTCGCCAGCTCGCTCTCAGTCCGGCTTGGATCACGAGGACCAGGAGGAGGGTCGTGATCGGGACTCCGATGGCGAGCGTGAGGGCCGTCTTTTTCGTCTTTTCAGGGGCCGCGCCGGGGGCGATTTGGGAGTCTTTTTTGCTCATGAGCGGCCGAGAGTACCAGGGGCGGTCCCTTTGCGCGCTAGATTTGGCCTCGGCGCCGCCCGGCAAGCCTTGAAAACCATGGACTCCAGGTTGCGAGCGGGCGGGTGTCCGGTTCAGATGGGCGGCCCTCGCCGGGAGACCACGAAAATGACCCCAGCTCCCAAGGAGCAAGTCTCTACGGACGAGTACGAGTTCGAGGACCGCTACGACGACGCCGACGACTACGACGAGTTCCAAGACGACCAGGGCTTTGACCTCGACGAGGGCCCTGAGAGCGATTTCGCAGCGGGCGATTTCGCAGCGGGCGATTTCGAAGACGATGACTTCGAAGAACGAACTGAGGAGGCCGACGATTCCGACCCGGACTGAGGATCAGAGCGTCGCTTCGCCCACCACGCCCGCCAGCGCGGCGGTGGTCGCGATCGGAAACGAGCTCTTATCAGGCAAGGTGCGGGACGAAAACCTGACCTACCTCGCGGCGGAGCTTCGTCCGCTGGGTGTCGATCTCCGCCTCGCGCTCGTGGTCGGGGACGAGCCAGCCGAGATCGCAGACGCGATTCATTACGCGAGCGCTCGCGCCGAGATCGTGATCACGACTGGGGGAGTCGGTCCGACCCACGACGACGTGACCCTCGCGGCTGTCGCTCAAGCCTTCGACCTCCCGCTCGAGCCGGTCCCAAGCCTCGTCGAGGCGATCAAGACCCATTACGGCGAGAAGACGAACGAGGCGCTGCTCTCCATGGCCCTCGCCCCTCGAGGCGTCGAGCTGATCCAGCCGGTGCCTTTCTTCCTGCCGGTGTTCAAGGTCAAGCAGGTCTACGTGTTCCCGGGCGATCCAAGCGCGCTCAAGCTCCTGTTCAACGGCTGGAAGCACGAGCTGGCCGGGGTCCCCTACGAGATCGCGCGACTCGAGTTCGACCTCGAAGAGGGCGACCTCGCAGGCCACCTCGAGGCGATCTGCGCGGCCCACCCGGCGGTCTCCGTCGGGAGCTACCCCCGCTTCGACCCCGGGCGGCCCTACAAGGTGCTCGTCACGATCGAGTGCAAAGACACAAGCCAAGTTCGCGCTGCTGCGGGCGATCTGGCAACCCGAATCACCCGAGACTTCGGCGCGGAGCGTCTCCTAGGCCAATCAGGGCCTGGCGAGCAGGCACCCGCCCCACGAAGGTAGACCTATGTCACTCGACCAAAATGCCCTCAACCGGATCATGGGCGCCGCCCGCGCTCGCAACGTGATGCAGGTGGACGAGCTCTGGGTTGACCTCCTCAGCATGGGAGGCGTCGCCGAGAACCACAAGTCGATCGTGAAGGTCGCCGAAGAAGTCGGCCGCCGCGGAGATCCGGAGAAGGCTGGCGAAATGCTGGCTCACCCGCTCCTCCGCTCGGCGCTCAAGGAGGCTTCGCTCAACTCCGAGTTGTTCGAGGTCCTTCGCAAGGCGGTCAACTACTCGGGTCGCGTCCAGGGGATCCGGGACGATCTCCTTGAGGCCTACCGGTTCAAGTATGCCGATCGCGAGGGCCTCGAGGCTGTGATCAGTCGCACGGACCTCGGCGGCGAGGGTCGCCTCGGCGAGGCCGTTCGTCAGCTCGACGAGGCGTTCTACTTTCAGGAAGGCGACTACGTGTTCCACGGCCGCGGCTGGGGAGTCGGTCGGGTCGTGGAGACTCACCCCGCGTCGAGCGAGCTCGTGATCGATTTCTTCGAGCGCAAGGGCCAGCGAATGGACGCCGGAATGGCGCTCTCCGCGCTCGAGCACCGGACCGACGAGGACCTCGACGTCCTCCTCTGGACGGATCCCGACCAGCTCCGAGAGTTGGCCGCCAACGATCCGATCGGCCTCCTCCGCAAGGCCTTGGTGACCCACGGCGGCACGCTCCAGAGCAAGACGCTGCGCAACAAGCTGACCGACACCCTCGGCAAATCGGGTTGGACGAAGTTCTGGGGCAAGGCTCGCAAGGCCGCCAAGGAGGACCCCGCGATCGAGATTGGTGAGGGCGCTCGCGCCACGATCTCACTTCGGGACGAGCCGCTCTCTCGCGAGGACGAAGTCTCCGAGCGGATTCGGAAGCTGCGCCTGTTCACCGACCGCCTCCAAGTCGCTCGGCGCGAGTTGATCGCGGTTCGTAAGTCCGCGACCGACACGCCTCCCTCGTGGCTCGAGGCGACCCTCAAGGCGCTCAGCACCAACCACGGCAAGGTCGGGACCCCCGAGCAGCGCGCCGCGCGGCTCGAGTTGGCCATGTTCCAGGGCGAAGTCTCAGAGGTCTGGCCGGCCGTGGTGCCCGACGCCAAGGCTTGGGTCGAGGACGCCGAGGGCGAGGTCGATCCCGAGACCGGTGAGAAGCTGCCTGTGGTTCTCGACGAGTTTTACGCGGGTCCCCTGCGTGGGCTCGAGGGCGAAGCGATCTGCCCCGTGATTCGGGAGTGCATTACCCCCGAATACCGGAAGCGGGCCGTTCGGCTCCTGATGACCCTCGACGCGGAGATCGCGGTCGCTACGATCAAGGCGATCGTGTTCGATCCCTCGGCCCAAACCTGGGACGCGGCGGTCCGCGGCCTCTCGGAGTTGGGTCGTGACGACGAGATCGTCGACGCGATCAACACGATCCTGATCAACCCCAGCAAGCACCCCCAGGCCCTGGCTGCGTTCGCGCGCGGTCGCCTGAACGGCAACCTGGACGTGCTCCCGGAGCGGAGCGACGCTGAGATCCTGATCAAGGTCCTCAAGGTGTTCGACGCCGTGAACCTCGCCCTGAAGGGGACCACGATCCGCAAGGAGAAGGCGATCCTCAAGGTCTCGGTCGAGGCGTTGCGGACCACGATCACCGAGAAGAGCCAGAAGGTGCTCAAGACGGTGATCGGTGGGGCCAGCGAGGGAGACGTCCGTCGGATCCTCCAGATCGTGCGTCAGAGCCCGACCCTGACCAACACCGTCAAGCGAGCGGCCGAGAAGGCCGTCTCCCACCGGTTCCCGGAGTTCCTCTCGACCGTGGCCACCACGCACCGAGCGGAAGAAGAGGACGTCGACGACACGATTTACTCGACGGCCGACGGCGTCCAACGCCACGAGGCCGAGCTCCACGAGATCCTGAGCGTCAAGATGGAGGATGTTCGCCTCGAGATCGGTCGCGCGCTGGAGTTTGGCGATATCTCGGAGAACGCCGAGCTCGACGCCGCTCGTGAGAAGCAGCAGCGCCTCGCTGAGCAGGCGAGCCGCATGCAGGAGGAGCTCACTCGGGTGGCTCTCGTCGATCCGAGCAAGGTCAAGACCGACGTGATTCGGATCGGAACCCGCATTGTGGTCAGCGGTGAGGAGGGCGAGGAGACCTACACGATCCTCGGCCCCTGGGACACGGGCGATCACGACCCCTCGATCATTAGCCACTTCGCGGCCGTCGCGCGCGGCCTCATGGGGTGTGCGGTCGGCGACGAGGCCAAGATCAACCTCCCCAACAACAAGACCGCGACCTACACGGTCAAGGCGATCGAGCAGGCGACGGTCACCAGCCGCTAGACTCTGCGCAATGAACCGACTCCTCCAGCTGATCTTTGTCTGTCTGGCCTTCAGCGCGTTGGCCTTTGCGCAGGAGACCTCCGCTCCCCAAGCCCTCAGCGTCTCCCCGCGGGACTTGGCGCGGGCCAAGTCCCTGAGCGGATTCGCGTATGTGGACAGCAAGGTGTTTACGTGCAACGGCCAGAGCTTTCAGATCCCGCGCTTTAGGCACAAGCAGACCGAGCTGATGTTCCACCTCGTGCCTGGCGGGCGCTATCTGCGTGGGAGCTCCGCCCGAGAGACCGTCCGAATCAAGAGCGAAGGCCCGGTCCGCGAGGTGTCGATCCAGCCTTTTCTGATTTGTGCGACCGAGTGCACCCAGGCTGCCTGGAAGAGTGTCGTGGGGGCCGAGCCTTCGAAGCACAGCGGCGCAGAGCGACCGGTCGAGCGGGTGAGTTGGATCGAGGTCCAGGGGTTTTGCGGGAAGGCAGGGCTCCGCCTCCCGAGCGAAGCCGAGTGGGAGTTTGCTTGTCGGGCAGGGGCGAAGTCTGCCTACAGCTTCGGAGACGACCCAGGAGCGCTGGGGCGTTACGCGGAGTTCAAGAACAACAGCCGTGGGGAGCCCAAGAGCGTGGCCGGGAAGGCACCGAGCGCATTTGGGCTCCACGACATGCACGGGAACGTCCTGGAGTGGTGCCAGGACGCTTGGGCGGGGACCTATCAAGACGCTCCCGAGACCGGCTGGCCCGCTCGGAAAGGGTCGATTCGTGGCTCTCTGCGGGTCGTCCGCGGCGGCAGCTTTTGGAGCGGCTCCGCGCGCTGCCGCTCCGCCGCCCGCAGCAGCTATGGGCCAGGCGCCCACCGCCTCGATCTGGGCTTTAGGCCGGCCAAGTCGCTGCCCTGAGTCAGTCACCAACGACGCGCTGGCTGATTGATTCAGGCCTTCGGGTGGGTCTTGGTCGTGCTCGCGGCGACCACCGCGTCGTAGGTCACGATTCCACCGAGGAGGTTTCGGACCTCGACCCCTCGCTGGGCTAGAAGTCGAGCCGCGTAGTAGCCCCGCTGCCCCACGCGACAGTAGACCCACACCGGGCGGTCTGCAGGCAGCTCTCCCAAGCGTTGGCGGAGTTCCTCAAGTCAAGGGGCAAGCTGATCGCGCCCTCGACATGGCGCTGGGCGAACTCGGTCGGCTTGCGCACGTCGACGAGGAGCGGTTGGACTTCACCCAGATCCTCCCAGCGGGCCGTGGGGTGGTCGCCTCGCAACACGTTGGCCGCGATCATGCCGGCCAGGTTGACCGGGTCCTTCGCGGCGCCGAATTGGGGGGCGTAGCAGAGCTCCCCAGAGGGAGCCTCGCAGACTGAGGTCATGAACACCTCCGGTCGGCTCAAACCCTTGGGTTCACCTTCGCAGACGACCGCCTCGCGACAGAAGGGTCGGCGTGTGGTTTCGACGCCGCTCGCTTGGCGAGCGCTGAGGCGAGTCAGTCCTTCTTCTTGTGTTGAGGGATCAAAGGGGGCGCCTGTCGGGCGCTAACCCGCTTTCGTGAGGGGCTGCGCCCCTCCTCGTGGCTCCTCGCGCTCGTTGGCGTGAGAGAGGCTGCCTACTAGGCTTTGCTGCCGGGGGGATTGATCTGGCGGTTCTTGGCCGGATACCCCGTCCCGTTGCGACGAAGGAGGAGCTCCGTCGTGTAGCCGCCTTCGGGCGTGAAAATGTGGGTCGCGCCTGAGATGTAGTAGAGGCCGGACCACATTTTGCCCAGGCCGAGCATTTCGACGATCCGCCCGGCCGTGAGGGCGGTCTCGCCGAGCGAGGTCGCGCGAGCTTGGACGGAGTCGAGGGCTTGCTTGTTGAAGATCGCGGTCGCGAGCGCCTTGGCCTCGCCCGCGTCGGTGCAGGGGCGAATGCTGACTTGGCGGTTGGCGCGCTTGAAGGCCTTCTCGGCGGTCTTGGGGGCGGCGTCGATCGGCTTGAGCTTGCCCTCGAGCGGGCTGTTGGTCTCGATCACGGCGACCTTTTGGATCATGTCCCAGTAGCGGACGGTGACCTGGGTCGGCACGTTGTTGACGCTGCTTCGCACGTAGAAGCTCTTGAGGGTCTCGCCCCAGGTCAGGACGCCCTTCTTGGCCTCCTTGGTCCGGGGCTTGCCCACAAAGAGCTTGCCCTTGTCGTTGACTTCGGTCTCGTAGCCCTCGCGCCGGGCTAGTTCGAGGATCATTTCGACGTTGCTCTGGTTGTTCTGGAACAAGTAGTCGCGCTGGCCCTTGGTGGTTTCGACGTCGGCGGCCAGGCCCTCTTCCTTGGCCAGCTTGGAGATCACGTCCGAGACCTTCTGGTTGAGGAAGATCCGTTGCTTGCGATCGCGGTGGTAGCGGTGGAGGCGGTCGTAGGCTCGCACCACAACAGACGGGGTCCCAGAGGTCGGGAAATCGGGCTCGATCGAGACCACGTCGCCTTGGAAGACCTTGACGAGGTTGCCCAGGTAGCCGGCCTTGATCACGAGGTCGGCCCCGTGCTTGAAGCAAGCCTGGTCCGCGACGAGGCCATGGGGATTGCCGAGGGTCAGGGTCGCCATGTCGATCAGGCCGATCGACTGCTGGACCTCGATCTGGTGGAGCTGGGGGGCCAGGTCCTTCGAGAGGGGTTTCCCGTCGAGGGTGATCTTGAAGTCTGGAACTAGGCGTTCGTCACCCATTGGCGCGAAGTCTAGCAGGTGGGCTCTGGCGGACTCGTGTCTCCTTGGCCCCTGGAACAGGGGCTCTCGGGCCTCGTGCGCGATCCGCACGCAGTGGGGGCCAAGGAATCTGGGCAAGGCCCTGCACGGTCAACGCCGCTTGCGGGCTAGGTCTGGTGAGAGAGAGAGTCCGTTCCGTGCGCTACACCCGCTCCTTTGCCCTCCTGGCCCCCGTTCTGTCCATGGGTCTCGCGCTGCTCGGCGGCTGCGGGAGTGGAGGCTCGAGCCCGACGGCCTCGAGCACGACGGCCGCCACGACCTCGACCACCACGAACCCAGTCCCGAGCGCGGCTACGCCGCCTCCAGCGCCCAAAGCGCGCACGACGACCGTCTCCGGCTGGCTGCCTTACTGGACCCGGACCCAAGGCGACGTCACGATTGACGCCTACGCGGGGATCGGCCTCGACGAGGTCAACCTGTTCGGAATCGGCCTCGACCCCGACGGGACCCTGGCCAAGGTCAGCGGGATCGAGGATCCGGCCCGAGTCGCGATCATTCACGCCAAAGGCGGCGAGGTGATCCCCACGATCTACGACGTGCACGACAGCACTGCGCTCGCGGCTGTGCTCTCGAGCCCGAGCGCACGGGCTCGCGCGATCCAGTCCATGCTCGACCTGCTCGACGGGGGCGACTACGACGGGATCGACCTCGACTTCGAGCACGCCAAGACGTCCAATCGCGACGAATTCAGCCGGTTCGTGGCGGACCTCGGCGCCCAGGTCAAGGCGCGCGGCAAGGTGTTCTCGGTCACGGTTCCGGGCAAGCGACTCGGTTCGAGGTCTTGGGGGGGCTACGACTACGCGGCGCTCGGCGCGGCTGCCGATCGGTTCAAGATCATGACCTACGGCTACAGCGGGAAGTGGAAGCTCTACCCGGGCGGCCCGATCGCTCCGACGGACTGGATCGAGAAGGTCCTCGACTACGCGGTGACCCTCGTCGATCGCGACAAGATCCAGATTGGGATCCCCTTCTACGGCTACGACTGGCCCAGCGACGGCTCCACGATCCGCTCAGTGACCTCGATCCGGGCCCGGACCCTGCTCGCCACGACCGGCGCCACGGCCACTTTCGACGCCAGCCGCGGCGAGTCGACGTTCACCTACACCGAGAACGGCGTCGACCACGTCGTCTGGTTCCAGGGCGCACGCTCGATCGAGGCCAAGGCCGCCCTCGTCGATCGCTATCAGGTCCGCGGACTGGCGGTGTGGGCGCTTGGCTACGGCGACGCGCCGGAGTGGAACGCGATTCGGTCGGTGCTGATCAAGTAGCGGGTCGCACCACATCTGTCGCTAGCGGTCCTTCCAGTGCTTGATCTTGGCGAGCCCCTTGAGGAAGTCGAAGTTCGGGCTGTTGGTCGAGTCGTGGCAGCCGGTGCAGACGGGCTTCCAACTGTTGGGGAACCCGGTCTTGACTCCGTAGCCCCGCCCGCCGCCCTGGAGGGCATGTCGTCCGCCGACACCGTGGCAGGATTCGCAGCCGACTTCGGCCAGGTGGGCGCTGCGCTTCATGTCGCGGAATCCGCCCTCAAAGCCAAAGGCGGTCACGTGGCAGGTCGTGCACTCGGCGAGCTTGGCTCGCTTGGGGTCCTTCTTGGCGACTCGGGCTTGGGCTCCGTGGTGGAGGGTCTTCTCGAAGATTTTGTATTGCTCGACGTGGCAGGTGCCGCAGGTCTGGGCGCCCACGAGTGAGCCCCCGGCCGGCGTCGGGCGGCGAGGTGGCTCGGGGAGTCCGGCGACTTCTTCGTAGTAGCGGTCGACCCGCGCGCGGGCCCAGGGGTGGTCGGGGACTCGCCCGTCGAGGGGGAGGTGCACGAGGCTCGGGCTCGCTCCGAGCGTGACCCGGGCCACGCTCCGCGCGTCGCGCACGATCTCGACCAGCGGGACCCCGCGGATCTTGCGGAGGGGGAGCGCCTTGGTTTGGCCCTGGCCGCAGACGATCAAGGCGACGCCTGGGACGGCGGCCAGCGCGCGGGCCGCCGAGGGGTCGCCGTGGAACAGGACCACGGCCCGCTCGCCCGGCTTGA
>JAESQQ010000762.1 GCA_016765095.1 Planctomycetota bacterium
CTCCCGCTGCATTCGTTGCTCCCGCTGCATTCGTTGCTCCCGCTGCTCCCGTTGGAGCTGCTCCCGTTGGAGCTGCTCCCGTTGGAGCTGCTCCCGTTGGAGCTGCTCCCGTTGGAGCCACGGCGACCGCAGCACCCCCCGCCGTCAACCCAATGGCGCCTCCAAGCCCAATCGCAGCCCAGAACCCGATGCCCGCTGCCCCCATGGCACCCGAGCAGCCCCCTGCGGCTTCGCCTTTCCCTGCTGCAGAGCCTTTCGCCCCCCCTCCGGGCTTAGGAACTCCCGAGGAGGAGGCTGCTGGCCCCGCCGGCGGCGGTGGCGTGTTCGTCGCGAGTATGTCGACCGAGGAGGCGACCGCCGGCATGCTTCAGCTCCCCGACGAGTTGCGCACCCCCGAGTCCACGAAACCGGAGAAGAAGAAGAGGGGAATCGGCAGCACGATCGTCACGGTCCTGCTCGTCTCCATCATTCTCTTTGCGATCGGAGTCGTCGTCGCGATTGTCGGATTCAAGTGGCAGCCCCCGTTCCTCGGTTGAGCGGCCTCCTCTGACCAGCGGCGAATCCCTCGTCCAGCACCTTCGGATCCTTGGTCGCTCCGACCTCCTCGTGGCCGACCGAACGCCTGAGGCGATTCAGACTGCGGTCGCCCGAAAGGCCGCCGAGGCGCTTGGGTTCTCCCAGGCACGCCTGTATCTCTTGGAAGGGGCCCACCTCGTCCTCCGAGCCCTGCACTCCGCAGCCCCGGTCTCCACCGCTGAGCGCGCTCGGGCCCTCCAGACACGCCACGCCCTCAACACCAACACCCTCCAGGGCTACGCCGCCGTCGCCAACCGCGTCCTCCTCGTCCCAGAGGTCTACAGCACCCCAGAGGCCCCCTTCGACCCGACCTGTGACCTCGCGCTCGGCACGCGAGGAGGAGCTGCGGGCCTAGTGCCGATCTTTGGAAGCGGAAGCGGGAACACGACGCGGGTCGTGGCCTTGCTCGTCCTGCGAGGCCCCTCCCTCTCGTGCCAGAGCGAGGAGATCGCGCGCGCTCTGGCCGCTCAGGCCGGGATCGCCCTCGACGCCGCAAAGACCTTCTCACGACAGCGAACAGAGCTCTGGGAGACGGTTTGCACCCTCGCTGCGGCTGCAGAGCACGCCGACAGCGAGGCCCCGGCCCACGTCCGGCGAGTTGGCCGCTACGCGGAGGTCCTCGCCCAGGCCCACGAGCTGCCCGAAGAACGCGTAAACCGGATCCGCTTCGCCGCCCCCCTCCATGACCTCGGCAAGATCGGGATCCCTCCCTCGATCCTGTTCAAGCCAGGCAAGCTGACCGACGCGGAGTTCAAGGAGACGCAGACCCACTGCGAACGCGGCAAGGACCTCCTCGACGCCGACCTCCCGCTCCTCCATGAAGCCAGCCGAATCGCCTGGTCCCACCATGAGCGGTGGGACGGAACTGGCTATCCACAGGGCCTTCTTGGAAAAGCGATTCCCCTCTCAGCCCGGATTGTGGCCGTCGTAGACGTCTTTGACGCCCTGACGACCAAGCGCTCCTACAAACCGGCCTTGCCCGTCGAGCGCTCACTTGCCATCGTTGAACAGGAAGCTGGTAGGCACTTTGATCCAGAAGTTGTCGCGGCTTTCCGAGGATCATTCGAGCAGGTCTTGGCCATTAAGGCCTCGGGTACGAAGGGACAGAGCGAGTGAACGGGGTCCCGGGTGGCCACCATCCCGCCAGTGCACCACCCTTGGGTGGCGGCTATAGTGCCGGCGCAATGTCCGCGGATCCGCGCTCTGATCTACTCTTTGGCAAGATCGCCCTAAATTGGCGGCTGATTACGCGGGATCTCCTCAATCGAGCGCTCCACTATCAGCAGACCCAGGAGCCGCATAAGCAGCTCGGGGAGATCCTCCTTGAGAAGGGGATCCTGACTCGCGAGCAGGTCAACGAGATCCTCTCCTACCAGCAGCGGATCCAGCAGATCAAGTCGAGCCAGAGCGCCTTCCCCGCACCCAACCTCAATCAGCAGGACTACGGCTCCTTCGGGCCGACACCAGCCCCGCCCCCGGGCTTCTCAACCCAGAGCTTCGGGCCGCCGCCGTCCTACGGTCAGCCCCACCCCCCCATTGGCGTTCCCATGAGCCAACAGGGACTCCAAGGCCAGCCGCTCTCGAGCCAGGGCTTTCCCCCCCAAAATCCCTACGGCGCGCCGACCACCCACCTCCCGCCGGGGAGCATGCAGAACATGGTCCAGGCTGGACAGCCTGGACAGCCTGGACAGCCTGGCGGACCTGCCCCAGCCTACCCCGCTGGACCCGGCGCGGCGTATGGGGAGGAGCCGCCCTCGGACTCGGACCCGCTCGTGGGAGCCATGATTGGTGGTTGCAAGATTAGCGCCAAGATCGGAGCCGGCGGAATGGGCGCGATCTACCTCGCCTATCACGAAGCGCTCCGCAAGGACGTCGTGGTCAAGATCCTCCCGCCTGAGTCCGCTTCCAATCCGCGGACCGTCGAGCGCTTCTTCCGCGAAGCCCGGGCCGCGGCCAAACTCGAGCACCCAAACGTGGTGTCGGTTCAGGACGTCGGCACGACCGACCAGGGCCTGAACTACATCATCATGCAGTACGTCGACGGACAGAACCTCGAGGAGCGAATCCAAAGCGAGGGGCGTCACAGCCCCGGCGACGCGGCCAGTATCGTGCTCCAGGTCGCGAACGGCCTCAAGGCAGCCCACGCCACGGGCGTGATTCACCGCGACATCAAGGCCGAGAACATTCTGATGACGACCGGCGGGGTCGTGAAGGTCACCGACTTTGGGCTCGCTAAGGACCTCAACTCAGAGCTCAAGCTGACCGCGGACGGCGCCATGATCGGAACGCCGCTCTACATGGCTCCCGAGATCGGCCGGGTCAAGGAGATCGACGGTCGAGTCGATATCTACTCCCTCGGCGTGACCTTCTACTACCTCCTGACCGGCGTCCAACCCTTCCGCGGGTTCACGGCTCTCGACATTCTCTCCGCCAAGGCTCATGACAAGCTCAAGCCGCCCGAGGAGCACACCCCTGACCTCCCCGACGCCTATCGGAACGTGGTCGGAAAGTGCCTCGAGAAGGACCGCGATCAACGCTACGGGGACATGAACGAGTTCATTCGCGACCTCGAAGCCCTCGAGCGCGGATTCCCGATCGACGCGGGAGAGCCCTCGATTTGGCCACCCCGCGGAAGCGGCGGCGCCTCCAAGAGCCGTGAGCCACGCGCCGGAGTAGACCCAGCGAAGCGAAAGCTGCTCCTGATCGGGGGCCTGATCGGGATCGTGATCGTCGTCGTCCTGCTGGCTGCGTTCTTCCTGAGCGTCGTCTCCGAGTAACTCCTCGTGGACGACGCACTACGCTCGCTCCAGCGGGAAGCCGACGCAGACCCTGCGGACGCGACCCTCGCCCGTCACTACGAGCAGGCGCTGCGGCGCGCAGAGGAGGGGGCGCGCCTCAAGGAGCGCTATCGGCTCAAGTTCCTCTGTCCGCTCAAATTCAGCGAGCTGCGCGCCACCGCTCAACCACGCGTCCGAGATTGCGAGCGCTGTTCGCGCCCAGTCGAGCTGACCACGAGCCAGGCCGAGCTGGCTGAAGCCGTCGCCAAGGGGGCCTGCGTCGCGTTTCCGCGGGAGTGGACTGAGGGGGCGCTGGTCACCTTGGCCAACGACGAGCGCCTCGACTCCGCTCAAGACGCCAAGTCGCCTTGCATGGTCGCGAGCGACGTCCCTTGGCTCGACTTGTCTCCCAAGAGCCCGGCCCGACTTGCGATCGAGCCTGGCCTCGGAGGGCTGTTCTCGGGAGAGGTCCTCGTGACTTGCCCAGCGCTGCCAATGCGAATCGAGAACGGAGAGCTCCACCTCGCGACGGGGACCCTCGACGTCTCTGAACACCTCTTGCACCACGTGCAGCTCGCGAGCGGCACCCGCAGCGTTCGGATCTCCCTCGCTGACCCCGAGCAGATCTACGAACTCCTCGAGGTTCACGCTCCTCCTGAGCCACTCATGATGGGAATCATGCTCCCCAGCGAAGAGCCCGAGGACGACCAGACGCCGCGCCTGGCCTGAGGGCGGAGCGAGCGGCCCAGGAGGGGCACTCGGCCCCCTCCAAGGGCCCCCGTGCGATCTGTAGGGTGCGGGGTTTACCCCCGCCCGACGTCTGTCTCGGCGAGACAGACGGGCTCTCATCTTGAGATTTGAGACGTCAGGAGCTGTACCCCCTCCCGCGGGCGGGGGTAAACC
>JAESQQ010000763.1 GCA_016765095.1 Planctomycetota bacterium
CGGTGCGCCATGGCCCCCGCGCCCGGGACGATCTCGTCGAGCGCGAAGCGCGCGAGGGCGGTTCGCGAGACGCGGTCTTCCAGCGCGACTGGCGCGCGGCCTTGGCCACGAAACGCGAGCTGCGCGAGGTCGGGCTTGGGGACGCCCAGGACCTCGAGCCGACCGAGCTGAGCTGAGAAGCCGCGCTCGAAGAGCTCACCGTCGATCAGCTCCCGGAGGAGGGTCGTCGAGATCTGATTGAGCCCCGCGGCAAACACGCGCTCCTCGACCGCGCGGGCCACGTCCTCGGCGGCTTCGCGGTTGAGATCGGCGCCCTCAACGAGCTCCTCCACGATCCGGGGCTTGCTCCAAGGGCGAGCCGCGCGGAGCGAGTAGACCTCGACGCGCCCCTTGGGGTGCGCGCCAGGATCCGCGTCTGTGCCGTCCCAGTGCGTGCCGCCGCGAACTCGGACTTCGGATTGGCGCTTCGCGCGCCATTCGCGCCACTCGCGCACCGCTCGCGCGATCTGGCCGTGACCCGTCTTCTCGAGCGCGTTCGCGACGGCGACCGCTATCTGATTTGTCCCAGGACGACGGTCCGTGCCGCGCGAGAGCGAGATCGTCACGCTCCGCGCGATCTCGCGCCCGAGGCGCTCAATCTCGTCGGGCGGTGCCGTTCGGCGACCCCCGCGAATCACACCGCGCGCGATCCGCGCCTCGTCGAAGGGCTCGATCCGTCCGTCGCGCTTCTTGACCCAGCGCGGTGTCATGGGAGCGAGGCCTCGACCGCGAACCGGAAGGGAACTTGGCTGGCCAGGAAGGCCTCGCGGGTCGTGCTCTCCACGTCAGCCCACAGGAAGTAGGGGTGGGTCCGGAAGTCGTACGCCCGCGTCACCGTTTCAACGGCCTCGAACAGGGTCTCCTTAATGGCGACTCTGCCCCAGAGGAGGTTTGGCTTGGTCATGGGCCTCCCGGCAAAGCGACGATTCTACGGCTCGGAGGCGGGCCACGAAACATCGCGAGCGCTGCTCATCCCTGAGGGGTGGTGGAGGACCTCGCGATAAGCTATCCGCCATGAAACTCGCAGAACTCCAGGCCATCGACCGCCCCAATCGCAAGCAAGTCACTCTGATCATTCTGAGCGCGGTGTTCGCGAGCGTGATCAGCTGCGGGTTCGCGACGCCCTTCGCGCTGATCGGGATCATTCCCGTCCTGATCCGCTACATGACGACGCGCTATCGCTTCGACGAGAGCGGAGTTGGTGTCAGTTGGGGGCTCTTCTTCAAGCAGGAGTCCCACCTGACCTTCGACAAGATCCAGGACATTCACCTCAAGCGCGGGCTGCTTGAGCGCTGGCTGCGCTTGGGCACCGTCGACGTTCAGACCGCGTCGGGCAGCGCCACCGCAGAAGTCAGCCTCTACGGCCTGCTTCAGTACGACGAGGTCCGGGACTTCCTCTACAAGGAAATGCGGAACGCGCGCGGCATGAACCGCCCGACCGCCACCGAAGGAGAGGCGGCGCCCGCAGCCGGAGGGGACGCGATCGCGATCTTGCGGGAGATTCGTGACGAAGTTCAGCGACTCCAGCGAGAGGTCGCGAGCCAGGACGGAGCAGCCACCAACGAGCCAGGGCCCACCCCAGACGCCACCTCAGACGCGACCCACGCAGGCCAGGGAGGCGCGGCGTGATCGAGTCGCTCAAGGAGTTCGCCCGCAGCAGGATCCTGAAGCTCCCCGTCGGCAACCCGCCGATTCCTCACGGCGACCCGACCAAGGTCGAGACTTGGAACCCCGACGAGGCCTACCTCCGCTATCGGCTCCTGGGCTTCTTCCTGGGCGGGATTCCGGCGGCTCTCATGAGTCTCGCCCTGGCCGTGAGTGGGGTCCTGCTCATGGCCTCTCCCGAGACGCTGGCGAGCTTCAGCCGAGAAGCAGAGCGAGAGATCGCCAAGGGCAGCCCGGCGGGGTTGGCGGTGGCGGGCTTCTTCATCTTGGTCGTGGGCTTGTTTATTACAGGCTCGCTCGCCTTCCAATACGTCGTGCTCCACCTCGAACTCGACATGCTTCGCTACACCCTGACCGACCAGGCGATTCGTCTTCGGCGAGGGGTGGTCCACGTCGAGGAGGTCACGCTCTCCTACGCCAACATTCAAAACGTGAAGTTCAGCCAGGGCCCTGTGCAGCGCTACTTCGGGATCGGTGACTTGATCGTCGAGACCGCCGGCGGCGGCGGCGGCGCGATTCCACAGCCCGGCGCGCCCCAGGTCCTTCACCACCAAGGGCTGATCAAGGGGATCACCAACCCCGAGACCCTCCGCGACTTGATCCAGGCTCGAGTCCGTCGCTTCAAAGGGAGCGGTCTGGGGGGCGACGTCCAAGACGCCGAGGCGGCGCCAGAGGCGGCGTCCGCGTCCGCTGACTTCTCGAGCCCGGAGGCGACTGCGCTCTTGGGGGAGATTCGAGACGCCCTGGCCGCGACCCGGTTGGCCGGTTGAGCCCCGGGAAACTCGCTTTCCGCACCAACGCTTGGCAAGATCTGCCGACACGATCACCATGGAGCGCGTGAGCGAACCCCGCCTAATTCAGTCCTACGACGGCGCAGTGGAAGCGATCCAGGCCGAGATCGACTCCTCCCAGGCCGGGGATTGGATTCGGCTCAGCGTCTGGATCCTGGAGCCCGGCGAGACGAGCGAGGCCGTGCTGGCTGGCTTGCAGGCCGCCGCCGATCGGGGCGCCCAGGTCGAGGTCTCAGTCGACGGGACGAACGCGTCCTTGGTCCAGAGGCTCTGGGAGCGGACCGTGACCCTCCTTCCCCGGGTTCGCAAGATCGCGGCCGCGGTCGAGAACTTCACCTGCGTCGAGCGCACCAAGCCGGATCACTCCAAATACGCGATCTTCCGCCGCAAGGAGGGGCCGACCGTCGCGATCTGGGGCGGGATCAACATGGGGGATCGCTTTCGGCCCTGGCGAGACTTCGTGGTCCGCCTCGAGGGGCCGCTCGCCGAAGAAGTCGCGACCAAGATCCAAGGAGAGGGCGAACCCTTCGTCTATCCGCCCAAGCCGGACACCCTGACCCTGGTCGCGAGCATTCCGAGCGAGGATCAGTTCGAGATCCTGCCCGCCTTCGAGGCGCTGATGCAGGACCCCGAGGTCACTCGGCTCCGGTTCGCGATGGCCTATATCGATCGGACCGGGATCGAGAAAGTCCTCCGCCTCGCGCTCGATCGCGGCGTGCGCGTCGAGTTCATGCTCCCCAAGCTGGCGAACGTCTATCAGGACTCGAACCTCATGGCGCTCGAAGCGCTCCTCCCCGACGAGAACTTCCACGCCGTCGCTTGCCCCCACATGCTGCACGCCAAAGTCACGTTGGCCTACGGGGCGGACGGACTCCGCACGATCTTCTTCGGCTCGGCGAACCTCAAGCGTTACTCGCTCCTCTACCTGGGCGAGCTGAACGCGTTCGTGAATCACCCCGCGCTCATGAAGACCCTCGAGGACGCGGTGAACGCGCTCTACGAGGAGAGCGAGCCGATCACCGAGGCCCCGCGCTACTGGCGCCTCAAGGCGGTCGTCGAAGAGCGCCTCGGCTAGCGCCTCAGCGCCTCGGCTAGCGCCGCCGACGCGCGTCGAGGTGGTTGAGGAGGCCCAGCACGCGCCCGCCGTAGCGGCGCGCCGCCCGCATGAGGAGGCCGCTGTCCTCGCCGGCGCCGAGGTCGTTGAGGTCGATCGAGCCCTTGGAGCCGTAGAGTCCCTCCATGACGTCAAGCACGCTCTTGCGGACCACGCTTCGCAGGGGCAGGCGGGCCATCATTCCGTACATGGGCGCGCTGCCCTGACCGATCAGCTCGGGGTGCGCCTTGACCTCAGCGACCGCGCACCGGACGTCTGTGAGGTATTCGTCGACGAACTCGAGCTGGTTGGCGTTGACCGTGCAATGGATCGCGGCCGGGTTCTGATCGCGGTCGAAGCTCCAACCGCTCGCCTCGAGTTGGTCCGCGACGGCGTAGATATCGACGTCCGGGTCGGCGGAGGCGTAGGCCAGGATCGTCAACGGCGGGTCTCCAAGGACCCGGAGCCCGGGGATCGCGTCGATCCCGGCCCGGAGGCGCTTTGTGGCCTCGAGCGCCTTGCTGGCCAGCTCCATGTAGCCGTCCTCGCCCATGGACATCATGGCGGCCCAGGCTGCTGAGATCGCGCCGCCGGGGCGGGTCCCCGCCATGCTCGGGGAGGCGTAGATCCCGCCCGGCCAGTTGGTCGAGACGAAGAACTGGTGGCGGAGGTAGCTCATGTCGCGGTAGAGCACGACCGAGGCCCCCTTCGCGGCGTAGCCGTATTTGTGAATGTCCGCCGAGATCGAGGTCACGCCGGGGACCCGAAAGTCCCACTTGGGGACGTCGTTCCCGAGCTTCTCGATCCAGGGAAGCATGAACCCACCCACGCAGGCGTCCGTATGGAAGGGGATCCCGCGCTTCTTCGCGATCGCGGCCAGGTCCTCGATCGGGTCGATCACCCCGTGCGGATACTGCGGCGCCGAGGCGGCCACGAGGACCGTGTTTCGGTTCATGAGCCGCTTCATGGCGCGCACGTCGGCGCGCATGTCCCGTCCGATCGGCGCCAGGCGGAGCTTGATCCCAAAGTAGTGAGCCGCCTTCTCGAAGGCGACGTGGATCGTCTTGGGGGCCACGATCTCAGGTCGCCGGACGCCCGCCCGCTCGCGGGCTGCCATGCAGGCGAGCAGGATCGACTCCGTCCCGCCAGAGCTCATGGTCCCCACCACACCCGGCGCGCCGTTCATGAGCTCCGCGGACATTTCGACGACCTCAGACTCCATGCGCTTGAGGCTCTTGAAGGCGATCGGGTTGAGGGCGTTTGTCGAGGCGTAGAGCGCGTGGGCTCGCTTGAGCAGGGCCGAGTGCTCTTCGCCAGCGTGATAGACCAGGCTCCAGGTTCGGCCGCTCCGCCAGTTGGCGTCGCCCTCCTCGAACGAGGCCATTTCGGCCAGGAGTTCTTCGGTTTCGCGGCCCTGGTCGGGGATCTTGGCGCGCGTCATGACTGGCTCCCAGGCGACACGAAGGCCCGCGCGACGTGAGTGTGCACGTCAACGATCGGATCGAGCTCACCGGCCCGGCAGAGGACTCCGTCGCGAACCTCGAAGTAAGGAAGCTGGGCGAGGTCGTTGAGGGAGTCGAAGCGTGTGCGTGCGGTCGGCATGAGTCCTGGCTGGGGCCCCTAGACGTTATCCGCGGCTCGGGCGAGAGCAACTCGGAGAGGAGACCTCTAGACAAGTTCGGCATTTTCGATCCGTAGCGAAGGAGAACCGGAGTTCTCCGATCCGCAGACGAAGCACTTCCTCACTTGCGTTTCTGGGTCGGGACGACGAGCACAGGTCGTGCGCTCTTGCGGGCGACCCGCTCCGCGACGGAGCTAAAGAGCCAACGCCGAATGCCCGTTCGACCGGGCGTGGTTAGCACCACGAGGTCCGCGTCCGTCTCGTCGACGGCCCTCAAGATCGCCTCGGCGGGGTCGTCGTCGAGAACGACCCGACGAGTCGCTCGCACGCCTCTGCTCCGCAGTGCCCGGACCTCGTCCTCGAGGGCGCGCTCCGCGGTCCTTCGGGTGGACTCGGTCTCCCTCGTGTAGGCGATCTGGTTGTCGCTCGGGTCGACCCACACCGCGCGAAAGAGCACCAGGTCTGCTCCGAGCAGCCGAGCCAGATTACCGACCGGCCCAAGGACAGCCGCGGCCCGCTCGGTGGGGTCGAGGGGAACTAAGATCCTGTTGACCCTGACCGAGCCCACGCCCTCCAAGTCCCAAAGCGCGAGCGGGTCACCGCGGGGCCCCGCGTCCCGCTCGCCCGAGCCGTCCTGTGACTCATGCTTCATGATCCGCTCCTCACTCCGAGCTCCGAGCTCGGGGCGGCCTCTGGAGAGAGCGAGGAAGCGACGACCTCGACACGCGGGAGGCGATCCGAGATGGTGCTCCGCCGCTCCTTGAGGGTCTCCCAGCAGACGTGCACGCTGCCTCCGAGCTTTGCGTGTCGCTCTTCGAAGCCGGTCAGGAAGTCCAAGCACGCGGCGTCCGCGTAGGCCAACTCGTCGAGGTGAATCTCAATGTGGGTCTCGAGTGGGATCGTTTCGAGGGCCTGAGCGAGCTGCGGTAGGCCGAGAAAAGTCGCGGCACCCCGGAGTGAAACGTCGATCCGCTGCGGCGTAACCTCCACGATTTCGATCCGGAGCCGCGTCGCCGCATAGAGCAGCTTTAGGGCGGCTAGCCCGAGCCCGACCAAGATTCCAGCCAGAAGGTTGGTCGCGACGATCACAGCGACGGTCACCACGAACACGAAGAACTCGCCTCGGCCTTGAGTCGCGTAGAGCTCTCGAATCGCCCTCGGGTTCAGGAGCTTGTAGCCGATGTAGACCAGGATCGCCGCTAGGGCAGAGACGGGAATCCAACCGAGCACGAAGGGCAAAGCGACGACGAAGACCAGCAACCAGACCCCGTGGAGGACCGCCGACCTGCGACTTGTCCCCCCTGCCTCAATGTTGGCGGTGCTTCGGACGATGACCCCCGAGACGGGGAGCGCGCCAAGCAGGCCACAGACCATGTTGCCGGCCCCCTGGGCCGCCAACTCGCGATCGTAGTCGGTCCGCTGCCCGCTGTGGAGGCGGTCTGTGGCCGTCGCGCAGAGCATGGTCTCGGCGCTGGCGACGAGCGCGAGCGTGAACACCGAGATCAGGACCGATCCACTCGCGAGGAGGCCGAGGTTCCCGAGCGTGGTTCCGACCTCGAGGTTGGTCAGGAAGTCAGTTGGCACTTGAACGCGCGCGACCTCCAGCCCGAAGACCGAGGCGACTCCGACAGCGACGACGACTCCAACCAGCGCGCCGGGGACCGCACGCACCCGCTTGGGCGCGAACAGGTTCCAGCAGACCAAGGCAGCGACAGTGAGGATCCCCACGAGCGCTGCTTGCTGGTGGACGCTCCCGTCAAAGGGAAGGATCCCCTCGCCAATCGAGCTCGGAATCGAGAGGAGGTTGCTGAGGCCGCTGGCTTGGGGCGCCCGGTCAAGCATCACGTGGAACTGAGAGCCGAAGATTAGGACCCCGATTCCTGCCAACATTCCCTGGACCACCGCTGGGGAGACGGCTCGAAAAAACCGACCAAGTTTGAGCAGTCCAGCTCCGACTTGCAAGGCGCCCGCTGCGAGGACGATGACGCCGAGTGCCTTGAGGCCGTGAGTGTTCACGATTTCCCACACAATGACCGCGAGCCCCGCCGCCGGACCGCTTACCTGGAGCGGGCTCCCGGCCAGAAATCCGACGAGCACACCTCCCACAATGCCAGTCACGAGGCCCATTGCGGGCGGAACGCCAGACGCGATCGCGATCCCCATGCAGAGGGGGAGCGCGACGAGAAAGACCACCACGGACGCGAGGAGGTCCTTGCCGAGGAGGTTCTGGCTCGGCTGCGGCGACTTCGGCGCTGAGCCTGCTTGCTCAGCCACTACGCGTTGCCGATCGAGGGCCGATCGCTGAGCGAGGCGAAGGTCCCGTCCGGCTGTAGTTCAAGGACCTCGCCCGTCTCGAAGTCGTAGACCCAGCCGTGGAGGGTGAGGTCTCCTCGCACCTCGCGCAGGGCGACGAAGGGGTAGGAGCGGAGGCTTTCGAGTTGGACCACGACGTTGGTCTCGATCGCAGCCTCACCGGGCGCGTCACTGGGCGCGGCGGAGACCCTCTCGAGGGTCGTTCTGGCGTGACGCAGCCACGCCGAGACCTGAGGCAGACCGAGCAAGGAGTCGGGAGCGAGCAGTCCGGCCATGGCCCCGCAGTGGGAGTGTCCACAGATTACGATGTCCTTGACGCCGAGTCCCAGCACGGCGTATTCGAGGGTCGCCGCCTCGCCTCCCACTGGCTCAGACCCAAAGCGCGGGATCAGATTCCCAGCGTTTCTAATCACGAACAGATCGCCGGGGTCCGTCTGAGTTACGAGGCTGGGGTCAATCCTCGAGTCGGAGCAGGTCACGAAGAGCGTGTCTGGCGATTGACCAGAGGCCAGGGCCTTGAACTGCCGACGACGCCTAGGGAATTCGACGGCGCGAAAAGTACGGACTCCGTCCGCGAGACGCTGAGTCATGGGTCCTCCAGAGAGGTTTGAGTTGGTGTGAGTGGACCTATCGCGTGGCCCGAGTCTCTTTCTAGCCGCGCCGCACCAAAAGGTCTGACCGAAAGACTCTGCGCTCTAATTCGAAAAATACGAAGTATGATCTCGCGTCCGGCTTGGGCGAGTCTGGGCGCTCAATGAGCCACTAACCGAGGAGTTGTCGTGAACTGGCTGAACTACCACCACCTGCTTTACTTCTGGGCGACGGCCAGGCACGGCAGCATCACGCGAGCGTGCGAGGAGCTGCACCTCACCCCCCAGACGGTCTCCGCTCAGATTCGGACCCTCGAGAAGGTGATCGGAGAGCCCCTTTTTGTCCGCGCGGGGCGACGTTTGGAAATCACAGACACAGGGCGGTTGGTGTATCGCTTTGCTGACGAGATATTCAGCCTGGGGCGCGAGCTAACCGAGACGCTTCGAGGTCACCCGACGACACGCCAGGTAACCCTCCACGTCGGCATGGCAGACGCACTGCCCAAGCTGATCGCCCACCACGTGCTCGAACCGGCGCTCTCGCTTGAGCCCTCGGTCCGAATCGTCTGCAGCGTCGGCAAACCGGATCGCCTCTTGGCGGACCTCGCGACCCACGAACTGGACGTCGTGATCAGCGACGCCCCGGTCCCGCCTGGGCTGCGCGTGCGCGCCTACAACCACCTCCTCGGCGAGTGCACTGTCACGCTCTTGGGCTCTCGGTCCCTCGCCAAGCGGTGCCGGCGAGGCTTCCCGCGCTCCCTCAACCACACGCCGATGCTCCTGCCGACTCGGGACACTGCGCTTCGACACCCGCTCGAGCGCTGGCTCGAGGACAACGACCTCCACCCCGAGGTCGTAGGTGAGTTCGCGGACAGCGCAGTCCTCAAGGTGTTCGGCCAGCACGGAGCAGGCGTGTTCGCAGTCCCGACCGTCGTCGAGGGCGAAGTTCGTCGCCAATACAAGCTCTACAAGATCGCGGAGATCCCCGAGGTCAAGGAACGCTTTTACGCGATCTCAGTCGAGCGCAAGGTCAGACACCCAGCTGTGGCTGCGATCTACGAGACCGCCCGCGAAACGATCTTCGCCTAGGTCGAACCGACCCAGCTTCAAGGCTTAGGGTGAGGCCACTTTCAGGCTTCGCTCAGGCGTCGGGCGCCGTCTGCCCAGGGGGAGGTACGATTAGGCTCTGTTCGAGAACGCGCGCTAGCCCATCTAGCCATCGACAAGGAGCAGACCTCCCTTAGCCTTCGCGGCCCGCGCCCGTGCCAGAACGCGCCTGTCCTCCCGGGACATGCGCCGGGCGGGGGTAAACCCCGCACCCTACAGATCGCACCTCGCGCCCCTGCGAGGCGGCCGAGCCGACGTCCAATGGCCCGGCTCGCAACACGCTCGAGGTAGGGGCGGGGTTTACAGCTCCTGACGTTGATAAGCCTAATCCCAGAGGCCGTCTGTCTCTCCCGGACAGGCGGGCGGGGGTAAACCCCGCACCCTACAGATCGCAATAGGGCCCCTCCGCAAGGCACCCTATTGGACGACTCACAACACGCCTTGGTAGGGGCGGGGTCTCTCCCCGCCCGGCCCCCAGACCTTGCCGCTCGGCCTCTCA
>JAESQQ010000764.1 GCA_016765095.1 Planctomycetota bacterium
CGCACGGCGACGACGCAATGACGGGTGACGTAGAGACTTGCGTCGATACAATCCCCCCGCACGGGGGTTTAGCTCAGTCGGTAGAGCAGTGGCCTTTTAAGCCCGCCAGGCAGCCCCACAGCCCGCCTGTAGCGCGGGCTCCCGCCGCCCCGGTTTCGAGCGGGGGGCGATATGGGGGGGGCGAGGGGTCAGAACCTCGCACCTTGGCCCAGGCAGAGCTGGCCCGAGCCCTGCTCGCGCTCGCCGTAGACTTCCCCGACCCGCTCCCGCTGCTTGAGGCAGCGCGCGTCCTCCTCCTCCCTCGAGGCAGAGGCTCAGACTCCGCTGAGGACCCGTCGAGCGAGGACGCCCTCCGACTACTTCGGGGAGGCTTGGCGTGAGGTGCGCGGGGAACACGCGCGAAAGAACGACGAGAACGACGGAAACGACGAGGAGGGTCATTGCAGCCCTTCTGTGGCCTTTCCGGCGATTCAAGAACGACGGCAGAACGACGAGAACGACGGTTGGCGCCCGAGGCGCTTCCCACCCGAGAGTCCAATCACGCAAGGAGGCGACCATGGTCTACGCCGAGTTTGAACCCAACCCCCCCCACGACCTCGCCGGACACCGCAAGCGTCGTCAGGTGCAAGGAAGCCTCGCGGCGCCGACTCAGGGCGGCATGCTCGCTGCCCTTGAGCACCTCTCTCGGTCGAGTGAAGGAGGGGAGAGGCCAGCGGTCAACTTGGAGCCGCTCGAGGGAGACGGGTGGGAGATCCACTTCTCGGAGTTGGTGACGGCTGACCTGCCGACCTTCGCAAGAGGGCTGGTCGACCTTCCGGGAATCAGCGTCGAGGAGTTGGGCGTGATCGTGGCAGAGGACGACGACTCGTGAGCCAGGATCTTGCGGCTCTGCTGGAAGCGCGAGCGGCCCTGGACAGAGCGATTCGCGCTGCCGGCGGCGAAGAGGATCAACTCCGAGTTCACGTTGTTCCCCCGCGAAGGGGGCGCGATCGGGGCTGCTGGGTCCTCCGAGTCTACGGCCCGGAGATTCCGCGCTTTGGGCGTCGAGAGCTGACCCCGGTCCTGCACGCGGCCGAGACGCGCCCGGCTGCCGAGAGGCTCGCTCGCCGTCGCGAGGCGGAACTCGGGGGGTCAGGGCTGACCCTCGGCCAGGTCTATGAGGGCTGGCTCGCCGAGCTCGAGCGGAGCGGACGCCTCGCCAGGTCCACCATGCGAAGCCGCGTTACGTCGGGCGTCTGGCTGGCCGGGAGCTTCGCCGAAGACCTGACCAAGATCGGCCCGGCGGAATTGCTGGCGATCCGAGAGGACCTCTCGGCGGCAGGGAAGATCTCCAGCGGGCGCCAGAAGGTGAAGCACTTCGCGCAAGCCTGGCGCTGGGGTCACATTCGTGAACTCGTCAGCGCCCCCTGGCCCAGCCTGCCTCCCTGGACCTCCCCCACAGGCGACAAGACTCGGAAGCGGGCCTACACGGAACGGGAGATCGCCGACCTCCTCGCGCACCTGTCGACGGCCTCGGGGGGCCGCTACCTCAGCATGGCGTGGCTCATGGTCGAGACTGCGGCTCGGAGCGGGGCGGTCCGATCCCTCCTCGTTCGAAACGTCGAGGTCGCCGCGGACGGGTCCGCAACCATCCGGATCGGGCGGGACGGTCGAACAAAGGGAAACCGAGAGCGGCACTCGCTGATCTCGCCCGAGCTCGTCGCTGCCCTCGACCTCGACCGGCCGCCGGAGGCCCCGCTGTTCCCCTCGAGGCGAGACCCCTCGAGGCCGGTTGGAAAGAACACGCTCTGGAAGATCGTCTCCGCCTGGCTGAAGTCCCGTGGACTCTTCGGCCTGCGGGACGTTCACTCGATCCGCAGGCGCGGAGTCGCTCACCTTCACGGGTCCGGTATCCCTGACGTGATCGGCCAGCGGATCACGGGCCACGTCTCACGGGACGTCTACCTGGACTACGCCAGCCAGGCCGAGTTTGACCTGACCGAGGGCAGCCGCAGGCTCTGGGTCGCAGCTCCGACACCTCCGCTTACGGCCAATGCCGCCGACGCCTCCTGCTCCAAGCGCTTGGCTGTCGGCTCGTGAGCGGTTCATATGGGGACGCCGAGCGGATTCGGTTGCTCGAGGCTGAGCTCGAGGCTCTCAGGGCCTCCGCTGCTGGGCGTGCTCGCAAGAGATTCCGAGTCAAGGCAGTCGCACCCCGCCAGGGTCGAGACCGCGGGTGCTGGGTCCTCCGCGTCTACGGCCCAGGCCTCACAGCGAGCGGGCGCCGGGAGCTGACGCGGATTCCCTTCGAGGACGACACGCGACGGAGGGCCGAGGGCGCGGCGCTCGTGCGGCAAGGGCGACTCAACGGTGAAGGCCTCACGCTGCTCGAAGTCCTCGCGCAATACAGCGCGGGCCGGAGCTCGTCTGTGAGCAAGTCCACGCGGGGCACCGATCGCCAAGCGCGAAGGCGGCTCGAGCAGAGCGAGTTCGTCGCGTTACGCGACCCCCTTCGTGGCGCAGAGGTCTTGGCGCTTCGGGACTACCTCGCAGGGCACTACCGAGCCTCGTCGGCCAGCCTCGTCTTCGGGAACATGAAGTCTGCATGGCGCTGGGCTCAGGCTCGGGACCTGGTCAGCGCTCCGTGGCCGGAGCTGCCTCGAAGGAGGACAGCGCGCGGCGACAAATGCAAGAAGCGGGCGTTCAGCGAGGAGGAGGTCGCCGACCTGCTGAACCACTTCGCGGTGTATCGAGGCGGGCGCTACCTTCCGCTGTGTTGGGCGCTCGCCGAGACTGCCTGCCGAATCTCCGAGCTGGTCGCCCTCGAAGTTCGTGACGCTGCGCCGAGCGTCGACGGAGGCGCCGTCCTGCAGATAGGGCGCCGAGTCCCGACCAAGACAGGAGCGCCCCGCACCGCTGCGGTTTCCCCAGCCCTGGCGTGCTGCCTCGAGCTAGCTCGCGACCCGGAGTCCCCGCTGTTCCGCGGGATCCGGGACCCCGCTCTGCCCCTCCACGTTGGCAGCTTCGGTTCCGCAATGACCACCTGGCTCAAGGCCGTCGGGCTGTTCGGGGTTCGTGATACGCACAGTCTCCGGCGCCGTGGAGCTGTCCGACTGCACCAATCGGGCGTGCCAGTCGAGATCGCTAAGAGGGTCACGGGACACGAGTCCTCGCAGGTGTTTCTGTCCTACGCCGAGCGTGGGGAGTATCGGCTCGAAGACGAGCGCCGGCTGCTCTGGGTAGCACCACCCCGGAGGGACTCATGACCGACGACGACAAGACCCGGTCGAAGGGCGGTCGCGGTAGGGTCCCCGCCCGCGGCCAGCGCCGACGAGGAGCCCGGGCGCCGAAGGGCCTCTCCCCAGTGGGACGGGCTCTCGCAATCGGGATCCCGCTCGGCGTGGGGATCGTGATCGCAGCGGTGATCCTCTCGGCGTCTGGCTCGAAGCCACCCTCGAGCCCTACGCCTTCGGTGCGGGACGAGGCAGGAGGTTCGAAGGGCTCGCGCCCGCGGGGCTACACCCCGTCCCAGCTCGAGGCCGTGAGCGACGAGGAGCTCCGCCTGGAGCTCAAGGCCTGCGACAAGGCGGCCAAGGAATGGAGCGCGCTGATTGAGAGCGCTGCGCTGCGGGGGGAGGTCCTGAGCCCCGAGGCAGAGGAGACCGTCGCGAGACTCAAGGCCTACCAGCTCAACCTCGTGACCGCGGCCATGAGCCGGAAGTCGATCGTTGAGGCGGCGGCCAAGGCGGCTCAGGCAGACCGCTGGCGATCGCCACAGGGCTCGCCCAGCCCCCCGCCTCGCAGTCAGGCCCGACCAGACTCTCCCTCGGCCAGCGCCCCGCTTGACGACCGCCAGTCGAGAGCCGACGCCGAGCGCCTGGCGGAGCTCCTCGCGGGCGTTGACGAAACGGAGAGGCGTTCCCTTCGACGGCGACACGCTGAGGAAGCAGATCAGGCGGGGACACGCTGAGGCTATCGCGAGAAGGAGGGCCCGCTGAAGGCTAGAAGGAGCGCCACCCCGGCCGCATAGACTCGCCTGATCGGGAGCGGAACATGGCCCAGAGTCCTCGAGATCGACGGCTCGCCCTCGACGTCTACGACTGGTGCCACCTCCTCGGCCACGGGCCGACGACCTGGGAGCGGTGGGCTGAGGTCTTCCGCAAGGGCCGCGGCGAGCGGGTCAACGCTCGGCACTGGCTCCGGCTGAGGAAGCAGTGGGAGCGTGCTGGCGTCCCGTTCGAGCTGGTCGCGGTGGAACACCCGGGACAGGCGCGACGCGTCCTTGTGAGGCTCCCGTCAGAGGCCAAGTATTGGGCGGACGCGGTCTTGGATCCGGTCTAGAAGGTCCAGCCAGTTGTCCTGAGGAAGCTCAGAAGGTTGACGTGGTCAACTCCCTCGGAAAGGCAAACGTCGGGAATACGGGGCTTGCTCTTCTTCCCTGTGAGGTTCTCCTCCGAGACGACGGTTGCTCCGATTACCTTCGCCGCCGCCACCACCCAAACGTCAGCGTCAGAAACTCCTCTGCCGGCGCGGATTATCTTCTCGTGGCGCAGGAGGACCTCGCTCACGGCCCCCTGGAGGTCGTCGTCAAGCCCGAGGAAAAGCCCAGCTTCTTTACACCACTTCAGCAGGTCGTCGTCCATGGTCTCAAGTTCCCACTCGACGACCTGGGGCGCGAACACGGTCTTGTCCGCCACCAATTCTTGCAACTGACCCCAGAAGGTCGGGAACACCTCCAGAGGGTACGCCCTCACCCACCCGTGAATCAGTGACGACGTGTCAATGCAGTAGCGGCCCGAGCTCACGTAGCGGCCACGAGTTTCTTCAGCGACGCCTCATCGAGTTTTTCGAAGTGTTTGACCTTCGCGCCTAGGCGGGTTGAGGCCTCTCCGATCCCGATTCGGCCTTCGTGTAGGGCTTCAAAGACCAGCCGCACGTAGCGCGCCCCGAGTCGCGAGAGGACCTTTCGGGCATAAGGGACGATTACAGGCTTTCCTTCGTCCTTCCGGGCTTGGGCCTCGGCCGCGGCTCGCTCCGCGAACAAGGCCCGCAGTTCCCCATACTGGCGCTCGGTCGCCTTCCCAATGGTGACGAGGCGACGAAGGACAGCCTCTTTGCTCGCTCCGTAGCGGTTGGCCAGCCGGGTGAGGTTCGCCTCGTCCCAGTCCGCAGTGAGTCGGTGGCCCAGGACGATCGGTTGGGCCGCTAGGTCCCGCTCTGGGATTAAGCACTCTGCGGCCGCAGCGTTGCAATACGCCTCGACCTTCCGGTCTCCCAGGTCGCACGCGCCACCGTCCCCCCTGGCTACGTGGACGGCCTCGTGCAGAAGCGTGAAGAGCCGGCCTCGGGGCGCGTCCTTCGTGTTGAACGCGACGACGGGAAGCTTGGGATGCGAGAGGGAAAAGCCGCGAGCCTCACTGATCTCCACGCCCGGAAAACCGACCACGAGAACCCCGGCCAGTTCGAGGCGCTGAATCCAGTTGTTGAGCGGGGAGTAGTCGCTCCTCCAGAGGCGCTGCTCGTCCATGGTGACGCCGAGCACCTCACGAATCACGGCTCCCAGGGCCTCGGGACTGGCCTCCTTCGCCATGCCATAGAGCGGCGACTTGGTCTTCTCACCCAGGAGTTTTGCCAACTCGAGAGCGCTCTCGCGCTGCTCCTGGACCGCGCGGATTGCGATCTGGAGCTCGTAGCTGAAGCCCTTTCCCTTTGCTGCCGTTGGCACGCGTCGAAAATCACGAATGGTGTCGAAGCCCTCGGGTGGCTTGGGGAGGAAGAAGACCGAGAAGCCGCGGCGATAGACGCGGGCCGCCTTTCGAAGCTGATTGATGGTGGGCTTTTTGTCGCCGGATTCCCAGGCCTCGATGGTGTCGGGCGATACGCTGACCTTCTTCGCCGCCACGGCAACGGAGAGACGGGCCGTGGTTCTCGCCCACTCCATGAGTTCTGGCTTTATGTGTGCGCGCTGCGTAGCCACGAACGCAGTTTCGCGGGAAGCTCCCGAAGCCGCAACCCGTTTGGGCCGCTATCACTGAATCAGCAGGCGCGCCGGCTCGCGCACAGTGGGCGTCGGTTGACCCAGAGACGTCCGGTGCTTCCTCTCTCTGGGCGCGCTCTTGACCTCGATCTGGCGCGACGGCCTCCCGCAGGGCGGCCAGATACCATTCCAAGCGGAGGGGCAGCATGGCCGGTCGGAAGCCCAAGAAGCGACGCCGGAGCTTCTCGCCGGAGTTCAAGGCGGACGCCGTCGAGTTGGTCCTGGGCGGGGCGACCGTGGCCGAGGTGGCTCGGGACCTTGGCCTCCCTGACTCGACTATTCGGAGCTGGGTGAGGCGGTCTCGAGGGACGTCCAAGGACGCGGCCCGGGACGCTGGCGCCCCCTCCTGCGCGATCACACTAGATCGCGCAGCGTCACGCTCGCTGGATCTTGACCCCAAGCGCGAAGTGGCCCTGACGGTCTTGCTTGCCGGTGGATCCGTGAGCGAGGCCGCTGCGGCAGCCAAGGTGGCCCGCGAGACGTGCTCGAGGTGGCTGAACCATGACTCCGGGTTCCAGGCCGCCCTTGCTGAGCGTCAGCAGGAGCGCCGCAGGACGCATGAGCGGCTGATAGCGGGTCTCGTGGGCGAAGCGGCGCAGACGCTTCAAGACGTCATGGGCGACGCCTCAGCGCCTCCCTCAGCGCGCGTGTCCGCTGCTAAGACCGTGCTTGGGCTCGCCCTTCCCCGAGCGATCGAGGTCACCGCCGAGGTCAAGGCGTCGGTCGTTCCGAATGAGCAGCTCTCCCGGGATATGGACGACTTCTTCGCGAGCCCGCGGGGACGAGCTCTCGTGGCCGAGGCCGAGCGGGTGAACTCGGACCGGGGGACTCAGAGCGACTAGACCTCAGGGGGCGCCCTCCCAGGCCTCCGACGAGGGTCGCTAGGTCGCCGACTCAAGCCCGATCGGCTGTGGTGCAAGGACTTGCAAGCAGCGCCCCGTAGGCGTCAGGGGGCAGCCCGACCATAGAGCGCTCGGGTCGACCCGCCAAGACCGCCCGAACGCAGGAGGTGTATGCCCACGAAGAGTGTAGAAGCCACGACCGACGAGATCGACCTAGACGCTGAGGAGCGCAGGTTTCGCGTGGTCCGTGGGGACGACGAAGTGCGGTTGGTGCTGAGTAGGGTACTCGGTCTTGCCCATGAGAGTCGCCAAGACCTCGTTGCCCTTGCCTTGGACGCGCTTCTCCTGTCCTTCGACTGCCCGATTCCCCACCCGCGCGAGCCATGCGAGGGGCCGTGCTGCTACGAGAGAGGGAGCCACGCACCGCTCTCGTCGCACCATTGCGAGGGCCCTCGTTGTTGCCTCGTCGGCTGTCCGGTTCCTGCGTGGGGGCGTCGAGTCCTCGCTTTCTTCCGGGCGCTCAGAGGCTTGGAGGAAGGCGAGCGTCCAGCAGCGCTTGCTGCCCAAGTGGCAGTGGGGCTGACCACCAACAACGCCAAGCGCGCCGCGGACGCCGTGATCCAGAGTGCTCGTCTTCTTGGGAAGGACTCGGCGGGGCACCTCTCGGACTTGATCCAAGAGGCAGAGGACGGGGACGATCCGCCATGTAGCCAGAACCAACTCGCTGAGGCGATCTGGGGCGCCGACCTGGTCGACCGAGTCTGGGGTAACGGGCGGAGCACGGAGGGCGACCTGCTGAGCCTGTCCCTCGCTCCCAATCGGGCCCTGACGGCCGAAGAGCGGAGAGCGGAACTCCTAGACAAGGCGCTGAGGCAAATGGGACTGGAGCGCCCAGGATTCGACGCTAGGCCGTTGGACCCTCCAGCCCAGAAGGCAGGGGTACTGATCCGTCTATTGATAGAGGACGCACTCCGTTCGCCAGAGATAGCTGATCGAGTTGCAGGCCAGCTCGTGTTCGCAGCGCTCGACCGAGGGGAGGACGTGTGGGTAGCCCGCGGAGTGGGCATGAGGATCCTTGACACCCTCGAAGCGACGGGCGTAGACACGACGAAGGCTCTACAGGCTCTTGCGGATTCCGAGGCGCTCAACCGAGACGCTAAGGCGACTAGGCAGGACCCCGGGATTGCGCACTGGTCCGGCCCCCACTCGTCCCCCGCGCTAAGGCTGGCGCGGGCTGCGAAGTCCTCAGCAGATCGCGTGCGGCGTGTCGACGCCTTGGAGTCGGCTCAACTGGAGGAACCTCAGCAGCCTGGCATGGCCTCCTTGTCCGAGATCGTGAGAAGTGTCAGCGAGAGGCAAGACGAGCTAGCGCGCAGCCAGGTGGCGCTCCTGCAGACAGTGGACCAGGGCAGCGCGAAGCCAGGACGGAGATACAGCGAGGATCACTTCGATCAGTTCTGCGGAATCGTCTTGGACACTGCCAACCTCGACGAGAGCGACAACGAAATGGCGGAGAAGGTGGGCATGCCGCGGTCGACGTATCTGAGTTGGGGCAACCCAGAGACGTGTCCGTCCTACGTCCCTCAGCGAGTGAGGACGGCCCTCCGAGGGCGCGCGACCGCGCAGGCAGTTGATCGCCGCCGACTCCAGGACGACCGCCAGTGGAGAAGGGGTCGGGACGGAGAGCTCCGCGCCCAGGTGAACGGGCAGAACGACTGACCTGACAATCTTGGCGAGCCTCCGGGTTGCTGTGAAATGAGTTATCGCTGTCAGGCCGGTGTCAGCTGACACCGGCCTGTTCCTCCAGATCACTGGAGGTGACCTGAGATGACCGAACCAGCCCAACCCACCCCTGCGAGCCCGTCGCTAGCCAAGCAGCTCGCCCTCGCCTTGCAGGACCTCCCTCCCCTTCTGACCCGAGGGGAAGCTGCTGCGGCCGCCCGCTGCTCAAAGCGATCCCTGGACCGTCACGTCGCTGCGGGGTCGCTCAAGAGCGTCCCGGTGGGACGCAAGGTGCTGATCCTGAGGGAGGAACTGGGCCGCTGGCTTGCAAGCAGGCCAGCCTCGCGCCACGCACCTCGAACTCAGGGAACGTCATGAGCGGCCTCGGCAACCGGGACCCCCTGTCAGCCTCCGACCTAGCCACAAGGGGCTTACTCAAAGTCCCAGAGGTGTCAGACCACCTCGGGGTAAGCCAGCGGACAGTCCGAGGGTGGATCGCGAGCGGGAAGCTCCCAGTGGTCCGGCTGAGCGCGCGCTGCGTTCGAATCCGACCCGAGGACCTCGAGGCCCTGATCGAAGGGGGGCGGCGAGCGTGAGCAAGCCAACGAAAACGCGCCCAGCCGGCAAGCAAGGGCGCGTCCTCAAGGTCAACAACTTCGGCCAGTCTAGCGGGGGGTCCCGTCAGCCTAACCAAATCGAAGAGCTGGTCCGAGCCTTCACCTCCTACTCGCTCCGGTATATCGACGCTCTGCCAGCGGAGGAGGGTGGCCTCGGACTGCGAGACCTGATCGACCTGCTGCCGGCGCTGCGGGGCAGCCCCAGCGCTGCGGACTTGGAGTTCGCGAGGCTCATGCTCTCCGTGCTGGGTCTGGCTGGCCTCGCTCCCTACTTGGAGGAAGGCGACCGGGCGGAGATTGGCGAGCTGCTACGGACCCACGGCGCGCGCATGGCCGCGGAGCCGCAGGAGCCGAGGCCGGCGCAGTGAGCCAGGCCCAAAGCACGCTCGAGCTCCTGCACAAATCCCCTGCGGGCGGGGCCAGATCCCGGCCTGTCTATCGGCCGAGATCCCGCGCCGAGGTGTGGGCGAGTCGACACCGGGAGAACGGGCTCGAGGCCCTCGGCGACGGCGAGGACCAGGATCCGAACCTCGTCCGCCTTCGAGCCGAGGGCGAAGCGCTTGTGCTCCGGGTAGCGGACTCGACTACTCGTGCTCGGTTCCGCGTCGAGCTGGCAATGGCCGCTGCGGCCGAGCAGTTGGCGAAGGTTCTCGATCGCCTTCGTCTTCACCTCGGGCTCGCCTCGTGATCGACGTCCACGATCTGGGGCGGCTCAAGGCCCGGGCGCCAGTCGATCTCGTCTGTGAGTCACTCGGAATCGAGTTGGACCCGCGCGGCGAGGCGCTCTGCCCTGTCCACGAGGAACGCACTCCGAGCTTCCACGTCCGTCCCACGCTCGGCACCTTCAAGTGCTTCGGCTGCGGAGTCAGCGGTGACGTCCTCGACCTCGTTCAGCTCGTCACGGGCTGCGAATTCCTCAGGGCGGTGGAGCGGCTCCGCTCGATCGCGGGACAGGGAACTGCGGCCATGGACACCCCTCAGAGGCGGACGAAGCCCCGCATGCCCAAGCCCCCAAGCCGCGTCCCGCTGGCTGAGGTGCGCTCCCTCTGGGAGTCCTGTTTCCCAGTGGGGATCGCTCAGCCCGTGGCCCGGTGGCTACAGCGGCGAAGCCTGGACGTCCGGGGCCTCGAGGCCCTGGATCTCGTGCGGGCTCTTCCGCTGAACCCCGTGCCGCCGAGGTGGGCCCGTTCGCGGGGCGGGTCTTGGCGAGAGTCTGGTCACCTCGCGGTCCTCCCCGTGTTCGACGCGCGGGGGTCGCTTGCGGGCTTGCGAGCGCGCGCCGTGACAACCGGGCCCGAGCGAAAGGAGCTGAGCGCCTGCGGACAGACCTCTCGCGGGCTGGTCTATGCCTGTCCTCGTGGGAGGTCACTTCTTGCCACGCGCAATGGCGTCCGCCGGCTCGTTGTCTGCGAGGGGTGGCCGGACTTCGCGACCTGGGCGACGCGACTCGGGGACGACGCGGTCCTGGGGATCTACTCGGGAGCCTGGTCGGAGGAGCTAGCCGAGCGCGTGCCCTCTGGCCTCGAGGTTCTGATCCGGCGCCACGAAGACGAGGCCGGCGCTGCCTACGCGGAAGGGGTCGCGCGGACACTTGCCGATCGCTGCGACGTGAAGGTGCTCGACCCTCGAGCGCGAGGAGGAATCGCATGACGGACCGCCAAAGCGAGCCAGACGACAACGACCTGCTGCGGGAGAACCTCCTGCCAGAAGACCCCGCAATGGGCTGCCTGCCCTATCGGGATCCGGCCGACGACGAGGAAGCGGAGGGCGACGACAGAGCTCTGCCGCCCTACCCGCTCGACGTGCTCCCTCCCCGCGTCCGCGAGGTCGTCGAGGGGTTCGCGGACGCTGTGTGCGCTCCCGTCGAGCTGGCTGCGCTCCCGTGCCTGGCTGCCGTCTCAGCCGCCCTCGGGCCGGGCTGGCGGTGCGGGCCTGCGAATTTCGTCCGCGCACCGTTGCTCTGGTTCGGAGTCGTGGCCCCGCCGGGGACCTCCAAGAGCCCTGCCGCGCGTCCCGTGTTCGCCCCCCTCTACCGAGCCGACAAGCGACTCGGTGAGGAGCACGACCTCGCCAAGGAGCAGTTCGAGAAGGCTCAGAAGAGCCGAGGCGGCGAAGAGGCAGTCCAGCCCGGACGGCGACGCCACCTGATCGTGACCGACACAACCCCGGAGGCCCTGGAGGCCGCGCTCGAAGCTGCTGACGGGCACGGACTCCTGGCGCACTCGGACGAGCTCGCGCGCCTGCTCGGAGGGTTGCCGGGCTACTCCTCCGGGCGTGGTCGAGCCGGTCGCGCGGCGTGGCTTTCGACGTGGAGCGGTGAGCCGATCAGAGTCGTCCGAAAGTCGGCGCCCACTGTCGAAGTCGACAACCCTCACTTGGTCGTCTTCGGGGGGATCCAGCCAGACACGCTCGGTCGCGTAGGGCTCGGCGAGGGGGACGGTCTCCTGCCACGCTTCCTCTGGGCCTCAGTCGTTCCCAGAGCGCACGGCCTTGGCGACGGAATCGACCCGGCGCTTGCGAATCGGTGGGGCAGGCTGCTGAGGCAGGCCCTGGCGATCGGGGAGGTTGCCGTCCAGCCCTTCAGGCCGGAGGCGAGGAGGGCGCTGTCCGAGAGACTCAGGGAGTGGACCGGTCGCGCCGTGCAGCTCGGCAAGGCGGGACTCGGCCTCAAGGCGGGCGCCTACGCCAAAGCCGCAGATCAGGTCGTCCGCCTCTCCGCTCTGCTCCATGGCCTCGACGCCCTTGAGGAGGAATCCGCCCAGCCCCGGGACGTCGAGCTGTCGACCTTCGAGCGGGCGGTGAGGCTCCTCGAGTATCACCTGGCCCAGAGCGACAGCGTGACCCGTCACGTCATGATCCGACCCGAGGACGGGGAGAGCGCGGCCGCCGTGGACGACGAGATCGCGGCCGCGCTGAGGAGACTCGTCCGACGAGGCGAGTCGCGAGAGGAGACGCCCGCGCGGTGGGCAGCCCTCCTCCAGGCGGAGGTCGAGAGGGTGGCGGTCAGCCCTCGGTCCGTGGGACACGTCTTCAAGAGGCTGGAGGCTGAGGAGCGGCCCGGGCTCAAGATCGAGCGCCCCCCGCGCAACTCTGCTCGACGGTGGCGAGTCCAGCGACCGGCATAGAGCGCCGTCGTTCTCGTCGTTCTTGAACGACGTCGGTCAAGAACGACGGCCCTGAGGCCCGCTCTGTGGGCGGGCTTCGTCGTTTCCGTCGTTCTCGTCGTTCTTTGGCGTCCCCCGTTTGCCTGTTGTGCTGCGATAGGAGACGTGATGAAATCAAGTGTCAGGAGGTGTCATGTATCTGTTTCGCAAGGGCAAGAGAAAGGGCAGCCCGTGGCACGTCGAATACTGGATCGACGGCCGACGCTTCCGAGCCAGCACGCGGACCCGCGACAAGCGAGCGGCGGAGGAGCGCGGTCGCTCAATCGTGCGTGAGGCCGAACGAGAGGCCGCCGGCGAACACGACCCCTACCGAGCTCACGCGCGGCGCCCAGTCGCCGAGCACCTCGCCGACTTCGAGGCGCACCTCCAAGCAAAGCGCGTCACTGAGCACCACCTGGCGGAGCGACTTCGCTACGTCCGCGGCTTCTTCGAGTGGAGCAGGGTTCAGTCCCTCAAGGACCTCGATCCAACCCGAGCGGATCGCTGGCTCACGCTCGAGCGCGAGAGCGGCAACCAACGGACGGGCGGCGATCTCTCGGCACGCTCAGTCAACAAGCGCCGGGCCTCGCTGCGTCAGTTCGGGCGCTGGCTCCTCACCTCACGGCGGCTAGGCCACGACCCCTTCGCCTCGCTTCCTGTCCTCTCTGAGGAGGACGACCGACGGAGAGAGCGGCGCGCGCCAACCGCCGAGCAGCTGGGAGCGTTGCTCGAGGTCGCACCCTTCGAGCGAAGCGTCTGCTACGTGCTCGCGGGGACCACCGGACTGCGACGCGGGGAGCTGGCCAAGCTCACTTGGTCTTGCGTGGACCTAGAGGAGCGGACCCTGCGCGTCCGCGCGAAAGCCAGCAAGAGCCGCAAGGAGGCGTCCCTCCCGCTCCACCCACTTGCGCTGGCGGGGCTCTCCGAGCTGCTCGCGCTCCGCCAGGCCGGAGAGAACACGCGCGGCCCGGGGAACTTCGCGCGCCAGCCCGCAGGAGGGGAGCCGACGGACTTCGTGCTCAACACGGTGCCCACGATTGCGACGCTCCGGCGGGACCTGGTCAAGATCGGCGTGCCCTACGTGGACGAGCAGGGCGAGTTCCTCGACTTCCACTCCCTGCGCGGTGGGTTCGCCACGCTCCTCGCGAGAGCCAACGTGGGGCTCGCGCTCGCCCAGAAGCTCATGCGCCACTCGAACCCGGCCCTGACCTCCAAGGTCTACACGAAGTTCCAACTCGACGACGTGCGAGAAGCGGTGGAGAAGCTCGACCTCGGACGGGGGGCGGCGAGCTGCCC
>JAESQQ010000765.1 GCA_016765095.1 Planctomycetota bacterium
CCCGCCAAGAAGAAGGCTCCCGCCAAGAAGAAGGCTCCCGCCAAGAAGGCGGCCCCAGCCAAGAAGGCGGCCCCAGCCAAGAAGGCGGCCCCCGCCAAGAAGAAGGCTCCCGCCAAGAAGGCGGCCCCCTCGAAGGAGAAGGCTCCGGGCACCCGACTTCAGGCCGCAGCCAGCGAGCTGGCTGACTTGCGCCGTGACCGCAACGCCCTGCGCACCCAATGCCAAGAGCTCACGGACCAACGCGAGGCGCTCCGAGCCGAGCGAGACGTCGCGCGCTCGGAGGCCAGCGAGGAGCGAGACGCACACTCGGCGGCGGCCGATGGACGCGAGGGGCTGCGGGCCGAGCGAGACATGGCTCACGCAGAGTTGACCCAACTCCAGGCCGAGCGAACCGCGATCGCCGAGACGCTCGGCCCGCTCTCGGAGCAGCTAGAGTCCTTTCGGGACGAGCTGGGGTCCCTTCAGGCGGAGCGGGACACACTCGGGGCTGAAGTCAAAGGGCTTCGCTCCGAGCGGGACGAGTTCCGCTCCGAGCGAGACGTCGCCCGCAATCGCGCCAAGGAGCTCTCGGCCACCGTCGACTCGACCGAGGCAGAGGGAAAGAAGGCGACTGGCCGGCTCAAGGCCCTCGAGTCCCAAGTCGAGACGGCTGGCGAAGAGACCAAGGCTCTCCAGGGGCGAGTGGCTGAACTCGAAGCCGACCAGGCGCGCGGAGAGGAGGTCCTCGAGGTCGCAAAGAGCGAGCTCGCCGCCTCCCAAGCCGCTCGCAATGCGGCCGGGGTCCGAGCAGACGAGGCTCAGGCCGCTGCGGACTCAGCCCGCGAAGCGCTCCAGGCCCAGACCGCCGCGCGTGAGCAGGCCGAGGAGGCAGCCCGCGAAGCGATCGAGGAGGCCGAGCGCGCGCGGAGTGAGGAACCAGTCGAGGTCACCGAGCGAGTCGACGCAGCAGAGCGCCAGTTCGCCTCGCTCCTGGGAGACGAGTCCGCCACTGACGAGGCCGACCAGATCCCAGCGGCCGCTCAGGCGCGCCTGAACGAACTCGAGGCAGACGTCTCGACGCTCGAACAGGAGCGCGACTCGCTCCTCGGGGCGAGCGAGGGAGCCCGCCTGGAAGCGGACGCGTCGCGTGAGGCTCTCGCCGCGAGCGAGGAGCGCGCAGGCACGATCCAGGCCCAACTCGAAGAGTCGCAGAGCCGCACGGCGGAGCTTGAGGACACCCAGCGTGACCTGAGCGAGCTCCGGGCGCAGGCCGCAGAGGCGACGCGGCTCCAGGCCGAGCTGAACACGGCCCAAGTCCGGTCCGCTCAGCTCGACGAGCTGCGCGACGAAGTTCAGAGCCTGGCGCCTCTTCGGGCCGAGGCGGCCCAGAGCCGTCGCGAAACCGTGCGGCTCGAAGGCGAGCGCGCTCGCCTCGAGGGGGACAACTCTCGCTTCACGGAGATGATCACGAATCTCCAACAGCAAGCCGTCCGCGCTCGCGAGGACGCCGATCAGGCTCGCGCGGCCCTGGCCGAGCAACTCCAAAAGCTCGAGGACACCGCTGAGCTAGCGATCTCGGCGGGGGAGCTAGAGTCCCTTCGGGCCACGAACGCACGACTGCAGCAGCTGCTCGCGGAGGTTCCGACCCCGGGGCCCGACCGATCCGCTGCCCTCGAGGCCGAGCTGGCCGAGCGAAACGAAGAGTTGGCTCAAGTTCGCCACGTGGTGAGCGCAGCCACCGAGCAGGCCGCCGCGTTGGCCGCCGCGCGAGAGCAAATCCAGGCAGCCGAGGGGCGCCTCCAGCAGGCGGCGGCGAGCGAACGCGCTGGCATCGAACGCTGTCAAACGCTCGAGGCTCAGCTCAGCGCTGCGTTGAGCCGCGAGCAGGCTGAGACCCAGGCCCGGGCTGAGTTCCAAGCCGCTCAGACTCAGTCTGCCTCGCGACTCGAAGACAGTGCGTCCCGAGAGGCCTCCTTGCATGAGTCGTTCTCCGCCGAGGTGGAGCGAGCCCGCGAGGAAGTGAGTGTGATCCGGGCCCAAGCGAACGAGGCCCTGAGCCAGGCGCGAGGGGAGCGAGACCACGCGCAAGGGGAGCGAGACAAGGCGCAAGGGGAGCGAAGCCGCGACCTGACCAAGATTCACGAGCTCCAGCAGAGCCTCCAAGTCCAAGAGGCCATGTGCCAGAACCTGGCGGCCAAGCTCAAGGAGCGAGACCAGCAGCTCGCCAAGGCCCGCAGCGACGTCGAGGACAAGAAGAAGAAGGGATTCTGGCCCTTCGGGAACTGATACGGAGCTGCGCTGGCCCTGATCCTGGCCCCACTCTTCAAGCAGGGCGGGGCAGCCCTGGCTATGATCCCTAGGTGGGACCCTACGACCCGCCTGATGAGGCACTTGTCGAACGCGCCGTCGGTGGCGACAAGGACGCCTTTGGCCTCCTCGCTGAACGTTACTACCGCATGATCTCGGTCCTGGCCTACCAGAAGACTGGACATCGTGCGGACGCTGAGGACATCGTCCAAGAGGCGCTCGTCCGGGCCTTTCGAGCCCTCGCCGACCTGCGAGACCCTCGCAAGTTTGCCTCTTGGCTCTACAACATCACTCTCAAGCTCTGCATTGATTGGAGCCGACGCCGTGAGCGGCGCGGGACCCCAATGTCGCTCGAAGAGGAGACCCTCAGCCACAAGGAGTCAGGCCGCTTTCCCCGCGCACAGCAGCCGGTCGGACAGTCCCTCGAGAACGCCGAGGAGCACGGTCGCGTGATCGCGGCCGTCGCGGCCTTGCCCGACCGATACCGAATCGTGATGACCCTCCGCTACGTCGAGAAGATGTCCTACAAGGAGATCTCCGAGCACCTCGGAGAGCCGACGGGGACGATCGCGAACCGGCTCCATCGGGCCATGAAAATGGTCCAGGAGCGCCTCGGCACAAAGGTGGAGGGCGCGTGAGCGAACACGACACTCCCTACCCCGAGCCCGAAATCGAGCCAAGCCCTGAGGAACTCGAGGCCCTTGAGGCCGCCTTCGACAGCGAGTTTGGGACCGCCCTCTCGCGCGCTCACGACGACGCGATCGAGGTCATGGAGCCTGCGCGGCTCGACGTCCTGGCTCGCGTTCGCGAGAAGCTCGAGGACGAGGCGAGCAGCAATCGCCGCCGGATTCGACGGCGTCACCTCCGAGTCCTGTTCTACGTGGTCAACCTCGTGGCTGTCGTCTTGATCTGCGTGATCTACGTCATGACCCACGCCGCGATTCGCCTCAAGGAGACCGAAGGCCACATCCTCGCCACCCAGACCGAAGTCGTCTCGCTGACCCGGGCGCTCGTCCGTCACCTCGCAGAGGACAAGCAAGCGCCCCTCCCTCATGACATCCCCGCCCTGATCAAGGCCCTCTCAGCGACCCCAGAGCACCCTGCTCGCTACCCCCTCGACCCCGATCGTCTCCGAGCCGGGACCTACGTCGACGACTTCGGCCGGCCCTACGTGATCCGCGTCGACCGCGAGCGCGTCTTGATCTACTCGATTGGCCCGAACAAGATCGACGACCACGGACAACGCGACGACATCACTGACCAGTGGGTCACTTTCGTCCGCTAGGGACTATTCGTGGTGACTAGCAAGGGACACATTCAGCCGGCGAATGGAGCTAGAGCC
>JAESQQ010000078.1 GCA_016765095.1 Planctomycetota bacterium
CGGCCGTCGGGCGGCTCAACTCGTGGGCCGCCAATCCGCGCCACCCTCCGGGGCTGAGCGCCCCAGACTCGCCGCCGCGCGCGACTCCGAGTCGGTCGTAGCTCCCAAGCGCCATGCCTCCACGACCCGGACGCCCAGTGGATTGCCCGAGGAGGTGCCGCGAGAGATTCGCGCCGGGTTGCCCGCCGAGGCGCCCTGCCAGCGAGGGTCGACCGCCGCGCTCGCCACCCAAGGCGGCGGCTCGTTGGGGATTCGCCAAGAGTTGGCTCGGCAGGACCAAGCCGCCAGGCGACATGAACGACGAGACGTCACCCGCTCCGCCCTGCCCGCTGAGGGCCGGCATCCTGAACCCGCCGGTGCCCCATGCGGGAGTCGTCGCCTGTTGAGGGCGGCGGGGGAGTTCGAGCGAGAGCGGAGGAGCGACGCCCTCCTGAGGCGCGCTGACTCCTGCGCTCATGGGCGAGTTGAGGAGGAGCGCTCGGTGAGGAGCGATCGGAGCCCGTTGACCGATTCCCATTCCAGCAGAAGCTGGGGCGAAGGCCGCCGGAGAACCCGGGCGAGCAAGACCGGCAACGCGACCGGGGCCGGTGCCCACGGCTGGGCCGGGCCCAAAGCCTGCGAGCCCTGCGAAGGAGCCGAGGCCCCCAGGAGTAGCAAAGCCCCCAGGAGTAGCGAAGCCCCCAGGAGTAGCAAGGCCGCCCGGAGCGGCGAGGCCGCCCGGAGTGGCGAAGCCTCCAGGAGTCGCAAACCGCCCGGCCCCGACCGTTGGACCCCCCCCCGGCCTTGGCCGCGAGCGCGAGCCGAGTAGGTCGAGAGACCGCGTCCAGCCGACTCGAGGCGCTGACCGCCGCCAGGGGTCGGCCGGCTCCAGTTCTGCGTGCCGGAGTCGTAGTTCCAACGGTGCTCCGCCCCGACGGGAGGGAAGGGCTGGCCACGACCTAAGACACCACGAGACGGGGAGGGCATCATCCCGCCGCCGCCGAGTCCCCGAGGAAGCGTCGGGAGCGTCAGGCCTGGGGATTGGGCATAGCCTCCGCGAGGCGTCGCGCCGACGGGCTGGGCCCAGCGAGACCAAGGGCCCGCACCGAGTGCGGCTCTCGGCGCGCTAGCTGCACTGAATCCAGTCCCCGCTCCTGGCCCACCACTGGCGAGGCCCACGAAGGGTGATCCTGACGAGCCGGCGCTTGGCGCGAAGCCGCCCCCTCCGAAGTTCGGCGACCCGAAGTTCGGCGACCCGAAGTTCAGCGACCCGAAGTCCAACGACCCGAGGTCCAGCGACCCGAGGCCTGCTCCCCCGCCGAGTCCAGGGGACCCCGCGAAGGAGCTGGGAGACGAGAACCCAGCCAGCGACAGGCTCCCGAGCCCACCCCCGAGCCCGGCCAAAGACGGGCCACCCAAGGAGGCCCTCTGTCCAGAAGAGGCGAGGGCTCCACCCGTGGGTCCGGGGCTCGCCGAGACCGCAGGACCCGAGCCGGCTGGCGCGACAGAGCCTCTCGAGACGTCCCCGTGGGACGAAAAGCCCGGGCTGGCGCCTGCGTGAGAGAAGTGCGAAAGCGAGGGACCGCCGCCACCGAGCGAGCCAAGGGCTGAGGGAGCACCGCCACCGAACGAGCCAAGGGCTGGCCCTCCGGCAAAGGCCCCGCCGCTCTGGGCATGCCCCAGAGGGAGCCCCTGGCCAAGGTCTGGGAGCTGCCGCTCCTGCGCCCCGGGACGAGCGTAAGCCTGGGGGCGAGGGCCCGAGCCACCGCTCGTCTGGGCCGGGAACGACCAACCTGCAGGCGCTACGGCACCAGGCCCTTGGGGCATGGCTCCAAAGCGGGTTCGCGTTCGGTGCCCTGCGCTCAGACCGCCCTGGACGTGGCCTATCGGTCCAGCCGAGAGCGTCGGCCAGAGGGAACCCCAAGATCCTCCGAGAACCGTCCGTGAAGGACTTCCTGCGGCGGTGGCGTATTGGAGCCCGCCACCTGGGAACAGGGGCCGGCTTCCGCCGCCGGGCAGCACGAACCCGCCCGGGCCACCGTGAAAACCGCCCGGCCGCGGGACCGAGGAGCCGAGCCGTCCGCATCGAGGCCGCGAAGAAGCGGAGAAGGCTCCCCCCCCTGAGCCCAAACCCCGGCCCAAACCCCGACCCAGCGAAGGCCGAGCGCCAGTGGATCCTCCAAACCCCGGAAAGGACCCGGCGCCAAAGCTCGGGAACGAGCCTGAGAAGCCTCCGAAGCCCGGAAGCGATCCGCCAAAGCCCGGGGACGGAAAGGAACCCAACCGGGGGAAGGACCCGCCATGCTGGGGGCCGCCTGAGAAGCTGCCGCCCGCGCTCGGGATCGAGCCACGAAAGAAGCTGCCTCCGGCGGAACGCCCACCCAGCGGGGACGGGAAGCCGCCGCCTGCGCCCCCAGGGAAACTCCCGAAGCCGGGAAAGCCCCCCATGCCGCTTTGGGATCCGACGCCGAACCCAGAGAAGCCCGGCATCGAACCGAATCGAGGCATGCGGAAGGGAGCGCCGTCCAACCCACGGGCAGCCCCGCGAGGCTGACCTCCCGAACCGCCACGGAAGTCCTGGGGTCTCCCAGCAGACCGGCCACCCGAGAAGCTTGGAGAACCACCGCCGCCCGAGAAGTTCGGGAAACCGCCGCCCGAGAAGCTCGGAAAACCGCCGCCGCCCGAGAAGCTCGGAGAACCGCCGCCGCCCGAGAAGCTCGGGAAACCGCCGCCGCCCGAGAAGCTCGGAGAACCGCCACCGCCTGAGAAGCTCGGAGAACCGCCGCCGCCTGAGAAGCTCGGGAAACCGCCGCCCGAAAAGCTCGGAAAACCGCCGCCGCCCGAAAAGCTCGGGAATCCGCCGCCTCTTGGGAGGCCGCCGGGGCGTCCGGTCGAGGAGCTGCGGGGGGCGTGACCCCCGCGAGAAGACGACGAGAAGCCAGGCAGACTCTGGAGCGTGCCCAGATTGAACCCGCCCGAAGGGTAGAAGGCGCCCGGCCCGTTCGGGAACGAACTCGTTGGGAAGCCCGGGGTCGCAGCACCGCGAACTGAGCCGCTCGTCCGGCCTGGCATTGGCGAGGGGCGGGTTGGGGCCGACCCTGAGAACCGAGCGCCTCCGGGGAAAGCTGGCCCCCCGGAGAAGGAAGCGCCGGAGAAGCCAGCGCCGGAGAAGCCACCTAGCGCGGCGCGCGGGAACTGCCACCCGCCCGGCAGAAAGCCGGGGCTATACGTCGACAGGTGACGTCCCATGGCCGGCGAGCCGAGGTGAGGTCGTCCGAACCCGTCGAGGCCAACCTGGGGAAGGAGTCGGGATCCGCCCGGCAACCTGGGCAATCCGCCAGCAGGGAGGGAGGGGAGAGAGCCACCCCGCCACGCGCGACCAGCTGGGGAAGGCTGCGACCGAGGTCCGCGTTGGAGGTGACCGCGGCCCGCGCCAGAGAGACCACTGAACAGCTGGGAAACAGTTGGAGCCAGCCCTCCGCCTCGTCCCAAGCCAAGTCCGAGCGGAAGCCCAAAGGAGAGCGCGGCTCCGCGCCCGCCAAGCCCGGCGACTCCGCGCTGGCCGCCAATCAGCCGCCCTCGCCCGCCACGGGAGAGTCCGGCAAAGGAGGGCATCTGGCCGGGTCGGCCGACCCCGCCCCTTGAGGGAGGAGCACCCGCCGGGGGGGGGGCCCCGAACCCGCTCCTAGGGAAACCGCCGCCAAAGGAGGGAAGCGTGAACCCGGAGCCGGAGTACCCGGAGCCGGAGTACCCGGAGCCGGAGTACCCGGAACCGGAATGCCCGGAACCGGAATACCCTGAACCGGAGGGCCCTGGCCGGGTGCCACTGGGGCTGGGGGCTCCACGGGGAGGGCTCCAGCGCGGCGCCTGCCCCATGGCCAGCCGGCTCAGCCCAGGTCCGCCCCACCCAGCGTTAGGCAGCGCGGGCAGCCCCGGCGCGTAACTGGGAGTCGACCCACCGCTCATGCCGAGCGCGAGGTGACCGAACCCACCCGGGGCTCTTCCGAGCGAGCGGAAGCCTTGGCTAGCCCGCGCCGCGCCACGCAGCCCGCTCCCGCCACCCCCCAACGAGAGCCCGAGAGCCGCCGCGACGCTGGCGTTGATCCCGGCCGGCAGCATTCCCTGCGGAAGCGACCCGCTCTGAAGCGCGCGAAGCGTGCTCTGAATCGGGCCGCTCGCGACCGCACCGAGAGCGCCAAAGTCCAGCCCGCCGACGCCGCCCGAAAAACCGGGCAGCCCGGGGAGGGCTCCGAGACTCAGATTGCCCGCCACGAGCGGCGGGAGCGCCAGACCGGAGAGGTCGAACCCCATGCCAAGGCCGAGCGGCCCAGAGGGTCCCTCGACGCCGACCTCTTGCGCGATCGGGAGCACGAACCGGAGCCGAGTCAGACCCGGACCGAAGCTCTGAAAGTCACTGAAGTCAGCGAACGCTCCCAGACGCAAGCGCGCGAAGGGGTCGCTCCCGTCGGAGTAGAGCGCGTCCAAGATTCCAAGCCGGCGGTCGAGATCCCCCAACCGGTTGGCGTAACGCTCGACCCACTGCTCGGCTCGACTCGCCCAGGCCGCGACCTGGGTCATGCGAGCGACGCGCTCTTCGAGGCGTTGGAGCAGCGCCAAGCCGACCTCGGGCCGTCGCAAGATCGAAGGCAGCCGCTGGCTACGCTCCTCGAGCCGACCCAAGAGCCGATCCAGGAAAGTCGGCGTGTCGGGGGCCCCCTCGCTGGCAGGAGTCTGGGGCGGAGGTGCCGCCAGCGCGAGGACGCGCGCGACGGGGTGATCGGGGAGGTCGCCCAGGGTGAGCAGGTGCCCAAACCCGACGGCCAAGTCGCGCAGGGCCTCTCCCGTCTCAACGGCTCCCAGTCCGCGCTCGAGCGCCGCCCGGAGCGCCAAGCGCGCGTCATTGGGCGCGACGACCTCCAGGGGCCCCCAGAGGTCGAGGGCCTCGAGCTGGAGCGCCTTGGCGGCGGGCTCGTCACGTCGTTTGATCGCGGCCAGGAGTCCTTCGAGGACACGAACGAGGTCGTTCGCGCGGGGGCTCGGGACGCGGTCGGGATCGTCCTCAGGGAGCAGCGCCCCGAGTCCGCTGGCGAGGGTCGCGTCGGGGCCCTCCAGCTCGGCGAGGGCTTGGCCCGTTGAGGGAAGGAGGCCAGCTGGCGCGAGGGCCATTGTCAGGGTCAGGACATAGGCGAAGAAGGGGGCCCGAGGGCCGTCCTTGAGCTCGGCCGCAGTCCGCACGAAGGACTCCCGGACTGACGTCTTCAAGCGGCGCGCCGCGCGAGGGGAGAGCCCGCGCGCGCAAACTGCGAGGGCTCGGAGCGTGGCGAGGCGCGTCGAGCCAGCCCCCTCGGCAGGGTCGCCGAGGGCCGCGACGATCTCAGCGGCCGCGTCTGGGAGCTGAGCGTCCCGACTCGGGGACGGTGGGGCAGCCGCCAAGGCCTGGAATAGGACCAGGATCTCCACCGCTAGAGGTCCTCCCCGCAGCGCTGAAGGAGGCCAGAGCGAAGGAGGCCAGAGCGAAGGAGGCCAGAGCGAAGGAGGCCAGAGCGAAGGAGGCCAGAGCGAAGGAGGCCAGAGCGAAGGAG
>JAESQQ010000766.1 GCA_016765095.1 Planctomycetota bacterium
CCTCTCTTTGGGTGCGAAGCACCCGAAGCAACCAACCATGCAGGGTTCTTCTGGGTGCGAAGCAACCCGGAGGGGGAGTTCCGCAGCGAGGAACGAGCGAAGGAATGGGGGAGACCTGTCCCCCCTAGTCAACAGAGTCGTCGTCTTCTTCGCGGCCAGGGGGAGGCATGAGTCCGAGGACCGCGGTTTGGGCCCGGCAGGTCCTGACGACTTTCTTGAGCTCCCTCTTGTCGAGCCAGAGGCCGTGTCCGTTTTCGCAGCGGTCGAGGATCATGAAGGGCGCCTCGCCAAAGCCCAGGCGGCGCATGGGCTCTTCGCAGACGGGACAGACCCTCTTGCTCGGGCCGCCTTGTTTCTTGAGGGCGGTGACCAAGAGGTCGTCGTAGGCCGTGACGGCGTCTTCGTCGCCGACCGCGTTGCACACGTATTGGCTGAGCGCGTCAGCGTGCACGAAGAGTCCAAAGCACGTGATACAGCCGCGGAATTCGACGTCCCGGTCAAGGAGGCCTTCGAGGTCGGGGTGGTCTGGGCAGACCGGGCAGCGGCCCGTGGGCTCGCTCTCGTCTGAATCGTTCTCGTCTGAATTGCTCACGTCTCGCCTCCGGCTCCCCACAGTCTAGGCTCTGTTCGCGCGGGCAAGCCCGTCCAGCCTTCGACAAAGAACGTCCCCGCAGTGAAGCCTGCTAACGAGGTTGCCCTATGAGCGAATCAGGCCTCCGACAGCTAGAGCGCAGGTGGAAGGAGACGGGCAGCGTTGATGACGGGGCGGCGTGGCTGAAAGAGGGAATGCGGCTGCAGGTGGTCTCACGAGACCGAGTCGGGCTCGCCGCCCATTGTGGTTATGAGGTCGCCCTGCTAGTGCTCGCAGATTGGACCCCTCCACAGCTCGAGCCGCTCCGCTGGTGGCAGCGGGTCTTCCCTGGTCGACGTCGACGAGAGCTCTACCGGTGGCTCGAGGGCCTCGAGCCCTTCGGGTATGAGGCCTGTAAAGAGGCCTTCGGTGCCGCAGTTGATCTCCTCGACCCCTGCGAGGCTGGCGACCGTCTCGGCTTGAGCTTGGTCATTATCTCCATGTCCAACGTCCCTACCGCCGACTCACAGCTCGCTGCGGCGGGGGAGGTCTTGGACTACCTGTGCGTCGAGGGAGGCTTCTCGCCCGCCAAGGTTCGCGCACACCTCAGCAATAGGCTGATTCGCTGGGCACTCCAGCCTTAGGAAGTGCCACCCCACTCCGGCCTAGACCACGCTCCAGCCCCAGTCTTGAACGTGCGCTCGTTCGGTTCGGCCGGGCGCGAGGAACTCCAAGATTCCTCCCGGCAGGATCCGCGTGGCGCAGGGGAGGCCGGGTCCGGCGTGGGTTTCGAGGTGCAGGACTTCGCTGCGGGACACGAACCGCGGCGCGTCGGGGTGAGGTCTGTGGCCCGTGACCAGAGCGCGCACCCCGAGCTTCGTGAGGGCTCTCCGGCCCGGTTCGCCAAGAGGCGGCTCGAAGTCGCGGTACTTGGTTCGGAGCGCGCGCCCGATCGGCCCAAAGTAGAGCTCGAGTGGGGCTTCGCGACGGAGTCGGGCTAAGTCTGCTCCCCACGCGTCGCCCTCGCTGAGGATCGCGCGGGCGCCGAGGTCGTCCAAGCCTCCGTGCACGAACAGGAAGCTCCCTGCTCGCCAGCAGACCCGGGATTCGGATCCCAGCCAGGCGTAGCGGCCGTCGGGGTCGAGAAACCACTCTCGGCCGATCTCGAGGGCTTGGGCGAAATGGTGCCAGCCGAAGTTCCCCCCCAGGGCGTCTGCTAACTGCGCGCGCTTGCGGTCAAGTCGATCTAACTCGCGAGAGCGCTCGACTTCGTTCGCCCACTCGATCTCAGAGAAGGCCTTCTTCCAGCCTGGACCCGGCTCCAGACGGGCCCGCGCGGCGGCTTGGCTTGCGAGCGGAACGGGCGACCCGGCGGCTCGGTGCAGTTCGCGCGCGAGGGCAAGCCCCTTGAGGCCGAGCCGCGTCGCGAAGTGCGCAGCGGGTCCTTCCCGGGGGGCGTCGAGGTGCTCGAGCGCGAGCAGGAAGCGGAGGTCGTGGTTGCCGAGGAGGAGGGTTGTCGGGCGGGTGTCGAGAAGCTGGCGGACCGCGTCGAGGAGGTCGAGGTTGGAGGGCCCCTTGTCGAGGAGGTCTCCCAAGAGGACGACCCGCTCGTCCTCGTCACCAGTGAGGTCGAGGGACTGGGCGAGAACCGCAGCGTCGGCGTGGGAGTCTCCCAGGATCGTGAGCGACTCTTGCGGCCAGATCCACTCGCCGGCGAAGGCGGATTGGGGCGTCACCGGAGGAATGTCAGCTTCAGGAGTCGGTCCTCGATCCTGCGGAAGTCCCGCTTGGCGGTAGTCCCCAGCCCGTCCTTGAGCACGTATCGCCGCTTGGAGTTCGCGTAGAGGTGAAGCCCACGCGCTGGGCCAATGTTCGAGTCGTAGTCGGGCTCGTCAATCCACGGGAGGTCGTCTAGCCCGAGCTTGTGAAGATCCTCTCGCAGCCAGGTCATTTCGGACTTGGTCAGGCGGCGGACGACGAAGAGGGGGGTCGCTCGGCGGCGGAAGTGCGCGCTGCCTGGATCGCTGCCGAAGATCATGGCCCCAGGTTGGTTGCCGCGTTGGCCGCGCATTTCGGTCACGTAGACCAGGGTCGAGAGCTCGCCCTCGGTCTTGTCTTCCCAGCGCGCTGGGTCGCGCTGTTGGACGCCGCCCAACCGCTCCTCCTCGCTGGGGCTCTCTGGCCCGCCTGGCGGGCGGGCCTCGGTCATGTCGCGCGCGCCGCCTCCTGAGCCGGACTTGGGATCGCTTGCACACCCGACGGCCACCAGGAGGACTCCGAGTCCGACCACCAACGCCCTCACGCTTCCTCCTTGTCGGGCGGGAATCGCCGACCCGGGCCCATGCCCGGTCAGGGTATCGCCTCCCCGCTTTAGACCCACCAACCAAAAGACAGGGGCGCGCCCTAAGGCGCGCCCCTGACGGTGCAGATTTTGGGTGTTTTCGTGGTGGGCTATTGGTTGACCCCGTCGGTGATCCAGTCGCGGACAACTCCATACTTCACGCTGCCGACAGCCCAGAGCGTGCCGCCACCGTGGGTGGTGTTGTTGCTGCGAGCAGCCTTCTGGAGGAGCTGACTCATGTCTTCCATGCCAGCGGTTTGGTTGGTGTTGCTGACCGCGCTGGCGTAGCTGGCTGCCTGGTTCGGGCCGCCGTTGAAGGTGTTGTTGCCGTTGCCGTGGCAGCCCATGCAGTCGGCTTGGATTAGGGGGAAGACGTCGGTGCCGAAGGTCTTTTGGGCGGGAGGCAGGTTCGTGTTGTTGTCGAACTTGGCGCCCTGGGTGACCCAGTCGACCAGGATCTGGAACTCGGGGTCGGTCTTCTTGATCACCTCGCCACCAATGTGCGTCACGTCGTTGACAGCCCTGGTGATCAGGAGCGAGAGGCTCGGGTTCGCCAGGTCGATCCGACTCTGGACCTCGGCGTGGTCGGCCAGCGCGTTGACCGGGCTCGTCAGAGGCCAGGCCGTCTCAGCGTTGGGGACGCCACCGTTGTGGCAGGAGGCGCACTTGGCGGCCAGGATCTGGCGATATCCGTGTCGTAGAAGTAGTCCTGGGGGGGCGTGACGACTGGGCCGCCACCGGTCGAGCCGCTGCCGGCGAGGCGGACGAAGACCTCGGCGCCAATGCTCGTCGTGGCGCCAATGTAGAGGTCGTTGCCGCTGACGGTCAGGCTTTGGATTCCCGAGAGGAGGGGCAGGCCGGGCTCGTCGATCATGTCGCCGGCGGCGTCACGATACTGAAGGGCGCCAGAGGCGGTGCCGACGTAGATCGTGCTGTCAACCCAAGCGATCGAGGTCGGCGCGTCCTGGTTGTAGTTGGCGATCTGCTCGAAGACGACGCCGTCGTTGGTCACGAGGACTGAGCCGCTGAGCGCCCGGCCCGTGATATCGAACTCACCGATCGAGACGAACAGGAACTCGCCGCTCACCGTGCCGCCGCTCGAGACGGAGGCGACCGTCATGGCCGTGACTTGCTGGAAGACACCGTTGCCGATCCCGTTGACAGGCATTTTGGTCTCGGAAGCGGTCGAGCCAGTGAGGGTGTAGAGCGAAGCCGCGCCGCCGTTCGCACCGGCGAAGGTGGTTCCGATCACGAACTGGCCCTTGAAGCCGATCCCAGCGGTTGGGCGGGAGCTGTTCACCGCGGCGATCTCCGTGCCGTTCCAGGAGATCTTCATGGGGCTCTCGATCGAGCCTTCCGCGGTGTAAATGTCGGAGCTGCTCACTGCGGCGACGACCATTTCGTTGCTGCCACCGTCCTTGAACAGGTTCCAGGTGCCCGTGTTGTTGTCGCGGACGTAGAGGTCGCCGGCGCCGGGGGCGTCGCGGTTGCCAGTCGCGGCGTAGGTCCCGCTGGCGACCGTCGCCATGCTCGTGGCGTCGAAGCTGAGCTTGACTTCGAAGGTCGCAACCGTGCCGCTCGCTGCCGCGGCGACGTTGCTGAAGGGTGAGTCAGCGATCAGGATTCCGGTCTGAGTCGCGACCGGAGCGACTTGGAGGACCGAGATCGTCGCGCCCTGAATGTTGACCGAAGGCGTATAGAAGCTTTGGAAGCTGTATCCCGCCGCGTCGCGGTCAGGAGTCGGGAGGCCGGAGCTGACCTGGCCGGTCGAGCCCGCAGCCGTGGTGGCGCCACCGCCGCCGCCGCCGCC
>JAESQQ010000767.1 GCA_016765095.1 Planctomycetota bacterium
CGCGGGAGGGGGTAAACCCCTCCCCTACTGAGGGGCGGACGTGAGCGAGGACTGGTCTCAGCACGTCCGTGTGCTCTCGCCTGAGGACCTCGTTGAGGGCGCCCGCGCGCGCGGCCTCGTCGAGGGGTACCGCCTTTTGGCCGCCAAGCTCCCGGGTCGCCAGCAGCAGGACCGGTTCGCCTACGCCAGCGAGCAGCTCGGGCTCCCCGATCACCTCTCGTTCGCGCTTCAGTACGAACTCGCCGAGCGTGAGGGCGAGGGGGGCGAACTCCCGACCGAGAGCCACTTCACCTCGATCCCCTTTCACGACCTCTGCTACGGGCTCCTGCTTCCCCTCGACGGGCTGAGCACCCGGCGCAGCCAACGCATGTTCGGGCTCCGCGGCCCTTACGCCGAGCGCCTCGACAGTCAGGGTCGCCGTCGCCTCGTGTCGGAGTTCCTCGCCGCCGAGGCCATGGGCCTCGACTTGATCGACAAGGTCGCCTTGGTCCGCGGCGACCCCTTCTTGGGGCGCAACGTCGGGACGAGCTTGAACGTGCTGCTCGACGTCCTGGCGCAGGTCGTGTTCCGCTCGCCCAACGCGCTCCGCGACGACCTCGGCTCGATCGGTGACGTCCAAGAGCTCTTTGTCCGCCACTGCAATCGGCCTCGCTCCGATCCTCCCCTGACGACACGGGAGGTCCTCCTCTCGCTGCGTCACCTCAAGGGCTCTTGGGGCCGCCGCAAGCGTCGCGTGCTCCGCTCGCTCGTGGAGCGAATGGGCCGGTTGGAGGTCTTCTTCCTGATCGGGTTCCTCCGTCGGGGGCGCCGCGTGACTCAGACGCTGGGCGACGAGGCCCTCCTGACGGCTTTGGCAGACGCCTCGGGCCTCGACCGCGCGCGGCTGGATCTAGCGCGCTCGCTGGTCGACGTGTTCGAGTTGGCGCGGATCGTTCGTGACGAGGGCGCGGCCGGGTTGGCGGCGCTCGCCTTGCGCCCACTCTCTCCCGTCGGACCCATGTTGGCGGGCCCCGAGGTCCCCAAGGATCAGGCCTTCCCGGTCTTCTTCGAGAAGAAGTACGACGGGATCCGCCTCATGATTCACAAGGCTCGGACTCACAGCGGGCGAATGCGCGTCGCGGCCTACACTCGGCGACGTCACGACTGGACGGATCAGATCCCAGGCGTCGAGCGGCTGGCCTATCACCTGCCTTGCCAGGAGGTGATCCTCGACGGCGAACTCCACGGGACCTTCTTCACCGAGATCGGGCCCCGCCCAGCGAGCGTCTACGACGTCATGAAGCACGTCCGCGGCGAGGGCGGGCAGCCGCTGAAGCTGATGTTCACCGCGTTCGACGTGATCTTCCTCGACGGCCAGGACTTGACCGAGCGCCCCTTCGTCGAGCGCCGCCAGGTGGTCCAGGCGCTCGTCGGGGGCTTGACCGGGGTCCCGCTCCCGCTCCCCGTCGAGCTCAGCGACGGCGAGCTCGTCGCGGCTCGGACCGACTTAATGCGGCTCTACAACCTGTTTCGGGCTCAGGGCTACGAGGGTGGGATCGCGAAGGACCCGCGCGGGCTCTACGAACTCGGTCGCAGGAGCGACTCTTGGACCAAGCTCAAGCCCGCGATCACGCTCGACCTCGCGATCACCGGCGCGCTCCACACCACGAGCGCTCAGGGTCCTGGCGCAACCTTTGGTTCGTATCTGGTCAGCGCCTTGGCCGAGGGCCCCTCACTCCAAGAGGTCGGTCGGGTGGCGGGTCTTGGGGCCCAAGACTCCGCTCGCCTGATCCAGTCGATCCTTGACGACGGGCTCCTGACGGGGCGGCGGCTCGAGCGCGAGACGAGCTCCGGCCGCAAAGCCGGGGTGGAGCTCCGGGCCGGGATCGTGGCCTCGATCCGCTTCGAGGGCGTCGTCCGCGACGAGAAGGGCAAGCTCTCCCTCCGCGACCCCAAGATCCTCCGCGTCCGCACGGGCGAGAAGGACCTCGGCGAGCTCGACACGGTCAAGGAGATCGAGCGGCTGTTCCAAAAGCAGCGATTTGCGTGATCCGCGTTCGGCCCGGGCGCGCCCCCAGGGCCTAGCAATGGCGTATCCTCGGTCCAGGCCTGTCCCAGCCCCTCTCTAAGTCCATTCCCTGGGCCGGGCCAGGGTATTGGTGTGTCCGTACGCGGTAGCGCGGAAACGGTCGATCTTGTCGACCTGCTCAGCCTGATTCATCAGAGCGGCCACGCAGGCACGCTCCGGTTGGCGATCGGCGAGCGGGTCTCCAAACTTCACTTCTTCCGGGGTCAGATCTTCCTCCCGACCGGGGGCTCGAGCGGGGCCCACAAGATCGGCGCGCTCCTCGTCAGGGCGGGCCGCCTGACCGGGCGAGACCTGCTCCGCGCGCTCGCGATCCAAAAGAAGGAGGGCCACCGGGAGCGCCTGGGCGACCTCTTGGTCCGGCTCCAGCACGTCAGTCGGGACGACCTAGACGGTGTGATTCGCGGACAGTTCGAGGATCAAATCTGCGACCTCCTGTTCGAGGCCAGCGCCGAGTATGAGTTCCGCAAGGACGTCCTCCCGGCTGGGTTCACCGACGCCCGCGGCAACATTCAGGCGCTCGGGTTCGACATTCGCTCGATCCTGCTCGAGGCTTCGCGTCGCCAGGACGAATGGAAAATGATCCGCAAGAGCGTCCCTTCGGGACGCACCGTGTTCCAAGTCGTGGCGCTCGCGGCGAGCGCCGAGTGGGGAGTCGGCTCCGACGGGAAGGTCACGGAGGCCCAGCTGACTGGAAGCCAGCAGCGCAAGCGCTCCGCGGGCGAAGCCGAGATCCTGCGTCGTTTTCGCAAGGGGCAGGCCCTGTTCGAGGGCTGCCCCTTCGACGGCGTCAGGAGCGTGGATCAGATCGTGGGCTCGTCAGGCCTGCCCATGTTCACCTCGATGCAGATCGTGGCGTCGCTCCGCCGCGACGGCCTCCTGCGTGAGCTCTCGGCGCCCGAGCTCGAACAGACGGCTGTTCAACAGCTTGAGGCGAGCCAGCCCAAGGCGAGCTACAAGCTCTTCGAGTGGGCCAACGAGGTCGATCACCTCCGCGCCTCGGGCTCCCGTCTCGACACGGTCTTGCTCCGCAAGGAGCACCTCGAGACCCAAGGGTTCGCGATGCGGACCTCAAGCGTCCGCGCGCTGCAGATCCTCTCTCGGCTCCTCCGACGCGGGGCACCCTTTCACTTCTTGTGCCGCGACGCCGACTCGAAGGTGGAGGTCTTCCTCTCCAGCAACACGCTCCGCCTGCACCTGATCGGTCCGCGCCGGACGCACAGCACCTCTCGCTACCTGCGACGTCGGCGCTCGATCAGCACTCGGGAGCTCGATCAGGCTCGCGAGACGGCGAAGCTCGAGCGACGGAGCCTCGACCAAGTCCTCCTCGACGACGGATACGTGACGCGCGCCCAGTGGCTCAAAGCAGTCAAGGACAAGGCGATCTCCGGGTTGTTCAGTATCTTCGGCTGGTCGGAGCCCTTCGTTGAAGTCCGCGGAGGACTTCAGCCGCCGCCTCCTCCTGAGGACGTCAAGGGCATGGTCTGTGAGATCCCGCTCAGCCAGGAGCTGAGGGAGAGCATTCGGCGCGACCTCCTCCGTTGGAAGGTTCTCCTCAAGGAGATTCCGACTCCAGACGTGGTCTGCGTCGCGACGAGCCCCTCGCCCAGCAACCAGCCGCGCCGGGCCCACGACTTGTTCAACGGGAGCCGGACCGTCGGCGACTTGATTCAGCTGGCTCGGGTCGCGCCGCTCGAGCTAGTCCGCTTCATTTACGACGGGCTTCGCTCTGGGAAAGTCCGCCCGCTGACCGACCGCGAGCACTACGAGAGGATCGAGCAGCGGATCTCCGCAGATCGCCCGGAGGAGGCCGTCGTCTACCTCAAGAGCGCGATCTCTTGGGGCTTTGCGCCCAAGCTCTATTCCCAGCGGCTGCGCGAGATCCGCAAGCTCCTCGTCGATCGGCCCAACTCCGAGAATCGCCCGGTTCTGCAAGGCGATGTCAGCACGTTCAGCCTGGCGGAGGTCCTTCAGCTCCTTCACCAAGGGCAGCGGAGCGGGACGCTCAGGATCGGGGACGGGGAGCGCGAGAAGATCGTCTACCTGGAGAAGGGCGACCTCTACGTCCTCCGCGTCGATCAGTCGGAGTCGGAGCAAGAGGTCTGGGACCTGCTCCTCGGCGACGAGACGCGCTCGACCTTGGACCTGGAGGGCCTGCTCAAGAAGCGTGGCTTGTCCGACGAGAGCGAAGTCGGTGAGCTCGAGCTCCAGCAGATCAAGGAGGACGTTTTCGAGGCCTTCCTCTGGGAGCAGGCCGACTACGAGTTCACCCAGAACCTCCTCCCGAGTGAGCTCCGCGACGGGAGCGAGCGGGCCACGACGCTCAAGCTGAACACTCAAATGCTCCTGATGCAGGCCATGGGGCACCTCGCCGAATGGGACGAGCTGCGCGAGGTCCTCAAGAGTTCGCGCGCGGTGTTTGCGTATACGAACCCAGAGGCCCAGTTGGCCGCGGTTCGCGATGGGCTAGGGGCCATGGCCTATCTCTACGACGGTAAGCACAGCCTGAGCGACGTGGTTCGGTCCTCGGGCGAGAGCCGGTTCAAGGTTTATCGCCAGGCGCGCGACTTGATCGAGGCCAATCAGCTCGTGTTCCGGGGGATCAAGCCCCGCAAGGGCGTCGGCCTCGCGGGTCCGCGGCCGCTCGCCAGCGGACGGATTCCACGCCTGCGCGACGGAGTCAGCTCGAGCTCCAGCGAGATCGAGCTCGAGTCTTCGGACGCCATGCTGAACTCGGACATGCAAATGGGCGGCGAGCTCGGCGACAGCATGGACGGCTAGTGCTGCCCATCACAAGTTGCGGCACACCCCATTGCTCTCGTAGGGGAGGGGTTTACCCCCTCCCGC
>JAESQQ010000768.1 GCA_016765095.1 Planctomycetota bacterium
AGCCCGCCGTGGGGACTCGCGGCGTCAGTTGGGATCGGCCGACCCGCGTGTTCGCCGCGGCCCACGCTTCGGCTCACGTCGAGGGAGACGGGCACTCCGAGCTCTCGGGCGAGGGCTGCGGCCGCGAGGGCGTGTGGTTCGTCCTCGGGGGTCACCGCGATCACACCGACTCGGACGGTCGAGCCGCCCGCGAGCGCGAGCCGAATCGCTTTGACCGTTCGTGCGTGGCTGCCGCGGAGGCGCGTGATCTCGTCGTGGCGAGCGGGGTCGGCGGCGTAGAGCGAGAACGCGAACGAGACGCCTTCGGCCTGGAGCTTGGCGTAGCGGGCCTCGTCTAGGAGGACGCCGTTGGTGTAGACCTCGACGGTCGGGATTCCGAGTTGGCGGGCCAAGGCGGCCGCCTCGACGAGGTGGGGCGAGAGGAGCGCCTCGCCGCCGGTCAGTTGCACGATCTCGAATCCCAGCTCAGCGGCGTCGCGGAGGAGGGCTTGAATCGTCTCCCAGTCGAGGGCTTCGCTTCGCTCTGGTCCGGCCTCGACGTAGCAGTGGAGGCAGCGCTCGTTGCAGCGGGCGGTCAGCTCGACGAAGAGCAGGCCCCAGCCGCCGCGCTCGAGCGCGCGGGTCGTGGTGATCTCAAGCGCAGGCTCGGCTAGGGCGTCGAGGAGGCCAGGCACGCTCTTGGCCACCGCAGCGAACACGAGGGGAGCAGGAGGGGCCTCGCCTCGGAGCCGGGCGCGCACGTGCTCAGCGACGGCGCCGTGCACGTTTCCCCAGGTTTCGCCGTTGGGTCCCAGGAAGCGGAGGCCGCCTTCGACTTCGAGCGTGACGAGTCCGCTTGAGGGGGAGAGCCAGCCTGCGAGGGGGCGTGGGGGGGTCTGAACCATCTCTTCCAGTCTAGCCGCGCAGCTCTAGCCGAGTCGCGCGGCTGTAGAGAAGCGACCTAGTTGTAGGTCTCGAACCCGCCATGGAGGGCGCTTCGATAGGTCTCGGCTTCGGGCTTGCCCTCGCTGACTTTGAACAGGAACTCCCCGCCGACGTTGACCACGTAGAAGGTCAGAGACTTGCCGTGGAACTTGGGGTCGGAGCCCTTGTCGTCCATTCTCCCGCGACCCACTTTCCAGGCATAGGTTCCGTCGGCGGCGTTGGGATCGAGCGCGGGCTCGTCCTTTTGAAGCGGCACGCCTCGCCAGGTCTCGGGCCAGTCGCGCATGGGCGCGAATTTGCCGCCGGGCTCGTCGTAGCGCCAGGTCTCCCACACCTTTATGTAGGGCCCGGGAGCGGCCATGAGGTCTTCGACCCTCCCGTTGATCCGACGGGGCGGGCTCGACCCAGAGCCGTCGTAGAGCCAGAACGTGCCGTCTGCCAGCTTGGCCTTGCAGTTGCCGTGGAAGTTCCAGCTCTTGCCCCCGTCGTCGGGGATATAGAACCGGCGGACCGCTCGCCCGCTAAGACGTCCCCTGCTGACACGCTCAATGTAATAGACCTCAGCTTCGATCCCGAGCGTGCCGACGAGGTCGACGATCAAGCTCGCCTGTTGGTTGCAGCGGCCGCCGACATACTTCGGGTTGTCGAGGACATACCAGCCCCAGTTGTTCTGGTAGTTGATCTTCGCTCCGACTCCGGTCGCGCCCTGCGAGGGGTAGTAAATGCTCGAGACCGGTCGGACGCCGCTTTCGATATAGCCCCTCAGAGAGGAGTAGTTGAGCGGGAGCGGGGCGCCCTTGGGGTAGTGGGGGATCACGGGCACGTTGCCCTTATAGTCCTTCCAGGCCACGTGGTGCCGCATTTGGTTGTCAACGTTGTAGCCGATCGAATCTTTGCCGTTCCCAATGTTCTGGGTCGCGCCCATGGCCCAGCCGCAGGCCAGCTCGAAGTGGAGCTTGGTGTTGAGCGGCAGCCCTTGGCGCATGGTCGGGCCGTAGCGGGGGAGCGGGTTGTCGACGGGCTTTCCGTGGAGCGTGTAGACCCGGAGCGGGGTCTCGTTTATGTCGACCGTCGTCTTGCCGGAGCCGAGCTTCCACTCAAGGTCGAGGGTGTTGACTTGAACCGACTCCGTGAGGGACGCGGTCGAGATCAGCTCGACGACTTGGCCGTTGGCGAGACTCTGGAGGACAACGTCTTCTTGGATCTCGAAGTCGGCCTCGCTGCCCGTGATTCGGATCTTGGCTGGCGCGGTCAGATCCTTGTTGGCCTTGAACGTGACCTTGAGCCGGAGCTGGGTGTCTTGGAGGATCGCTGCAGGCTCCCACTCGTAGACCTCAGCCTCTGCTCGGTGTTCACGGGAGAAGTGGGGTGGCTTGGCGTCTGCGATCGCGATCGTGTCGAGGATGGTGATCCCCACGATCTCGGCCTCTATGGCCTCTAGGTCGACCGGCTGGGAGATCCGGTCGCCCTTCTTGAGCTGAAGGCGAATCTCGCCGGGCCCAGTCAGGATCACGTTCCGGCCCGAGACCTTGGCGTTTCCGCTCACGACCTTGACGTTCTTGACCGACGCGCCCATGACTTCGAGGCGAATCTGTTGGCCGGCGAGGTAGACCCCTGGGCCTGGTTTGAGGATCCTGAGATTGGCGTCGAGGGTTCCCCTGAGGGAGTTGCCCTCAATCGGGTCGTCGCTCTCGACTGCAGCGACTCCGTCGCTGGCGACGGGCGCCACCCCGTCTGCTCCGACGCCGTCTGCTCCGACGCCGTCTGCCCCGACGCCGTCTGCCGCGGCCGCGGCAGCGGGGTCGTAGTCGCCGTGATCAATGGGGTGGTCGGTGCGTCGTCCAGACTCGAAGACGCTCTTGGTCTCGCCGTTGCGGCCGGTGACCTGGACCCAGCCCGTGATTCGGGTCCCCTCGACCTTGTAGTTCCCCGTCATGCTCTCGCCGGCTTCGACGGCCCCGAGGTTGGCGAGGACCGCAGAGGCGCCAACGACGGGCGTGAAGACCGCCTTGATCACGACCACGGTCGTGGTCCGGCGGTCCTTGGTGACTCGTCGGACCTTGACGTCGGCCACCCCGGTCATGCGTGGAGCGCTGCCGTCCTCTTGATAGGCCCAGCTCCGAACCGCGTCGTAGCGGCCGTCCGCGCGCTTGGTGAAGGTCAGGGTCGAGTCGAACTGGGGCCCGAACCAACCGTAGCGGCCTTCGAGGTCGTAGCTGAACGTGTCTTGGGCCAGCGTGACGCTGGTCCCGAGCAACGTCAGCGCCAACCCGAGGAGGAACTGGGACTTATGCACGATGACCTCTTCTCAAGACCCAAAGAGTAGTGGACGGGTCCGGCTCAAGCCACAGAAAACCCCTTCTGTGGCTCCTGGTGGACTCCCCCCTTTCGCTGAGCGGGAGATTGCGCCACCATGATCCCGTGGGATCCCCTCCCAAGCGCATTGGTCGGTATGAGGTCGTTCGCGAGTTGGCGCGGGGCGGCATGGGTGTCGTGTACCTCGCCCGCCACGCCGAGTTGGGTCGCGAGGTGGCCTTAAAAGTCATGCGCGGGAGCGCGGCGGACAAGGGGATGGTCCAGCGCTTCATTACCGAGGCCCAGACCGTGGCTCAGCTCGACCACCCGAACGTGGTTCGGGTGCACGAAGTCGGGAAAGAGGGCGAGGACCCGTTCTTGGTCATGGACTTGATCGAGGGCGAGAGCCTCGAGGAGCGCCTCAAGCGGCAAGGAACGATGACCAACAAGGAAGTCGGCGAGATCGGTCGGGCTCTCGCAGACGCGCTCGAGCACGCCCATGAGCGCTCGATCGTGCACCGCGACGTCAAGCCCGCCAACGTCCTCCTCGACCTCTCAGGGCGTCCTCTGCTGACGGACTTTGGCCTGGCCAAGGATCTCAGCGCGGCGGACGGATTGACCCGCGAGGGACAGTGGGTCGGGACGCCGGGCTACATGCCGCCGGAGCAGGCCAGCGGCGACTTGAGGCGGATCGACCGCAAGAGCGACGTCTACGGGCTGGGGGGGACCCTCTATGCGCTTTTGACCGGGCGTCCTCCCTTCGAGACCGAGACGGCCCACGAGACGCTCAAGGCGATTCAGGAGACGCGACCGACTCCTCCCTCAACCCTTCGCCCTGACGTCTCAAAGGACCTGGAGGCGGTGATCCTCAAGTGCCTCGAGAAGGTGCCCGAGTCTCGGTATCTGACCGCGAGAGAGTTGGCGGAGGATCTCGGTCGCTTCCTCCACGATCGCCCCGTCCTGGCTCGGCCGACGACGCGATCCGAGCTTCTCCTCCGCTGGGTTCGTCGCAATCGGGCCTTGGTCGCGTCGGGGAGCGGGGCCGCTCTGCTCTTGGGCTTGCTCGGAATCGTGCTCTTGGCCATGTTCGTGCTCCCCCAGCACCGAGCGGCGGGGGCGCTCGCCGATCACAAGGCGTATCGCGCGGCGGCGCTCGACCCTTACGCTTGCGGTCTGGGTTTGGGGCCCGCTCCGCTCGAGGGCGACCTCGAGGCGCGGATCGCGACCTTGGAGGGGGCGACGGAGGGGACAGAGCTCGAGTCGGACGCCGCCGTTGAGGCCGAGTTGGCGCGCGCGACCCTGCGCCGAGTCAAAGGCGCCCAAGAGGTGGTCCCGCGCGCGAACGCCGGGCGCTCGACGCCCGACTTGATCGTCGACATGTTGCTCCTCCTCGAACGCGGCGAGCTCTCGGCTGCCAAGCGAGCTCTCTCGAGCGCTCGTCGTCGCGTTGGCTCCTACGCGGCGCTCGTCGAGTTGGCGGAGCTCGAGCTCCTAGCGCGAGGGGAGCCAGAGGAGTTCTTGGAGAAGGCCGCGAAGCTCGAGGGGACGCCCAAGACCCGAGCCTTGGCGCTGCGAGGGGTGGCCGTTGCGCTCCTGTTCGAGCGACAGTTCCTGGCAGCCACTCGGGGCGAGAGCGCGGGGACCAATGGCCGGCGCCGCTTGGCGGCGGC